>JBILTA010000359.1:0-5895 GCA_044371785.1 Pirellulaceae bacterium
AGGCTCAACTCCCGAATCACCTGCCAGCTTTAGTTTGGCAAAGGTGTCAACACGATAACCACCTTCAGCCTTTTTAGCTCCATGGCAGGCCACACAATGGTCCTGCAAAATTTGGGCAACATTGCCCTTAAAACTGACAGGGGTTGCTGCTGGTGCTGGTGAAGGCTCTGGCGTTGCAACAGGAGGGTCTTGCCATGCTCGAGCGATTTGCGTCGAAGAAATCAACAACGCGACGGTGAATATTGCCGCGATACGAAACATGTGTTTGAATTTCAGTACCAAATGAATCATGAATAGTTACCGTCAAATCTCTTCGAGATATTCGTGCTGTCAATCAATGTTGAAAAATGAACTCATCCGTGTTCACAAGAGCCCAACAGACATCTTCCATCGCCATAGCGGGATCGGCATTCGCAGTGACATGCTTTATGGCCGCTTGCAATTCGCTATCGGTGGGTGGGCGGCAAACCGCTGCTAGATAAACTTCTCGAATCACTTGTTCAATCGGTTTATTGGCTGCCAAGGACTTTCGAAAACGTGTCTGCGGGTGCTTCAGTTTTCCGTGCAAGAACGAGCCATTAAAGAACTCGATTGCCATACCTAAATTCGTGTCTTTCGAGCGCTCACAAGCACAAACGGTTTCACGTTCAGGCTGTCCAAAGACCTTCAAGAAGTCAACCTTGACAATATCTGGCGCAGGCAATTGTGTCGCTCGGCGATCAATAGGCAAACCCGCTAAAGGTTCTGCTACATCCAAAGTTGTTACGACTGCATCCATTAACTGTTCAGCCGACAATAAACGGGGCATTTGATGCGAGAAGTATTTCTCATCGTCGGCATTAGTGGCAAGAGGTTCGAAACTCGCTTGATAAGTGCGTGAATTCAGAATGGTTCGCAAGATGTGTTTTCGGTCGTAACCCGACTTAACAAAGTCTTGTGCCAAGGCCTCCAACAACTCGACGTTGCTGGGTGGATTCGAGTCACGGAAATCATCGATGGGGTCTACAATACCACGCGCAAACAGTTGTGACCAAATCCGGTTCACTTCCATTTTGGCAAAATACGGATTGTCGGGCTGCACCAACCAATCCACAAAACTTCGGCGACGATCCTTTTCATCCACCGTGGCTAATGTCCCTTGCACGGGCACCCAAGGTTGCATCACTTTGCCGGTTCGGGGCTGAGTAACTTCGCCTTGTTGTGCCGTCCAAACCAAGGTTTCGTTGGGCCGCGGCGTATTGGTGCGTCGAACGCGTTCAAAAAATGCCCCCATTCCATAGTAATGGTCTTGGGTCCAACGCTCGAAAGGATGATTATGGCACTTGGCACATTGCAACCTTGAGCCGAGAAAAACCTGCGAGATCGTTTCGACGCAGTCATTCATATCTACAGCAGCACGATAAAAATTGGCTGCAGGATTTTCAAGACTGCTTCCGCTGGCCGTTAACAAGTCACGCGCAAAGCGATCATAGGGAATGTTCTTGCGGATCGAATCTTCGACCCAGCGATGGTATTTGTACAAACCATCGGCACCGATCTTCTTGTTGGTCATCTTCAGCAAGTCACCCCATTTCACCGCCCAGAACCGTGCGTATTCGGGGCGATCTAACAATCGATCGATGAGTAGACTACGTTTAGCGGGATCGTTGTCCGCTAAAAATGTTTCGGTCTCTTCCAGAGTTGGCAGGATACCGATCACATCCAAATAAACGCGACGCAAAAACTCGTTATCCGAACAGGTTGGCGAAGCAGAGTACTGCAAAAGTTTCAGTTTGCCATATACTTTTTCGTCGATGTAGTTATTGACTGGTGGATTGTTCCAAGCAAAGGCAGCTTCATCTTCGACGAATGTCAAAGTGAGCGATTCTACATGTTCCAGAAAACGCACTAGTACCGCTGCTTCACCACGTTTTTGTTTCTTTATTAAACCGTTGGCATCTACCGTGCAGACAGATGTGTCAGAAACTGAGTAACCCGCTAATTCTGTGACATCTTTGGTTGAACCATCAGCCATAACAGCCACAACCGATAACTGCTGTGAATCGCTGGGCGAGCGTAACACACGTTTGCCAGTTGGATAGATTTGCAAACGTGCCACACGTGGTGCATCTGCAGGATCCGATTTTGCACCTTCCGAAATCCACTGCTTCAAAACACGATAGGCGGCGTCCTCTTTGCGGATCTGAACTCCACCACCATGTACCACTTTCATCAACGGCTTCTCGAGCAACAAACTTGCATCGGGCTCAAGCACATTGACACGACGTCCAGTCTCTTCACGCAACAGCGTTAATTGATCCAATACTGGATCGTAGGCTCGCAGCGAAAGCCTAAAGCCTCCTTTCCCACTGGGTGAGCCATGACAAGCACCTGAGCTGCAGTTCTGTTTACTCAGTGCCACCAATGCGCCCGTTTCGAAACCGATCGGTTGTACGACCGCTGAATGAGTGACACGAACTGGAATGGCCGTTTCGATCCCTGCAGCAGCAAACTTCAAGGTCGTCTCTCCATCGCTGCGTGGGACGATAGAAGTCCCATTCATTGCTGCAATTTTCTCATCACCTACCGTGATGGTCGCTGAGCGTGTCACATCACGAACATCGCCATTTGCATAAACGGCACTCACAACCAGTTGAACTTTATCTTTAGCATGCGTGAGGGCTATTTCGGTGGGGAATACTTCGAGTCGTTCTGGTGCCGTTTCGATATCCAACGCGACGAGCTCGCGACGCCCCTTACCTCCGAACTCCGCTACGGCCACCAACTCTAACTTGCCTCGAATCATTTGCTTCTCATCGGCGCGATCGATAATGACTTGGGCCACGTCACCTTCCATAGTCACTGTTGCGGAGACACCAGCTTGATTGGAATAGATGTGCCATTGTGGAGCTTCTTTGAACTCCGGCTTCAAGCGTTCTAATTGCACGGTGGTCTTTATTTGTTTGGCACCGGCCGTAAATACCAGGGTGCCGTTAGCAGGTGTCAATTTAAAGAACGGTTCTGAATCGGTTGCGTTGGCTAGTACCACGAATCCATCACGCCACGGGGTAGGGTAGGGGAGCGAAGGAGACCGCAGCCGCCAAATCGCTCGCGAAGAAATGAGGCTCGGCTCTTTGTGCGTAGCTTCTTGCGGCAGAACAGTCCAGGAGAGCCCCGCTAAAGGCAATTCGCTTGGTAAAGTTTCACCTGACGCTAACAACCAGAGACGGTGCTCTTTAGAACCGGTTGGTGCAACGGGATTTAAGATTCGATATTGTGGAGGCAAATTGCTGCAAATGAACTGCAACGGTCCTTCGTATCCAAATCGATCCATAACAAAATCAAGAGGTACAGCGCCAGCAACACCTGGCATCAACAATCGATCCCGTGCATTGGCATCACCTTTGAGCGATGCGGTAACATATCCACCTACATCCAACTCAATGGCATACACAAAATCCGAACCACCACGCTGCAAGAGCTCTTCAACCACAATCTGATAGACGGCATCTTCTGGCGGTACAAAATCGAAACGCCATTCACTCGCCTCATTTACGGGCGATTCCGCTAAAATCCGTCCATCCGGATGAAGTAATTTTATTTTTAGCCAAGCTGCTGAATGCAGCGATGTTGTCCGAGGTGTGCAACGAATCGCCTCACCTTTTTTTAGCGTCACCCCAAAACGATCGACATCCCCCGGAGCGTTGATACGCCCCGCTAAGACGGTTGGAACGGTTGAACCAACGAGGACCGACTCATTCTCGGCAACTTCACTCTCAATCACAACCGGCCGCGGTGTGACTAAAACCGTCCCCCAACTTGTAGAGTTATTGGGGGCGAAAACTGGGACATGACGCAACGTTGCGGCCGTTGTCTGCGGAGCGGCCCAGTCTGCTAAGGTTATGTCTGCCACCTCATGGCAACATGCGGTTAGCTTGACCACTTGCCCCGCCGTGACTGCGGGTGGATAAATCGTCTGGACTGCGGGAAAATCTCCGACACGCAACCGATATCGTCCCCCTGTCACATATTTGCTGTCGCGAACTTCTACAAAATACTCAACATCCTTTTTGGCCTCCCAAGCCAAACGACATTCAGAAGAACCTGGGAGGTCATCGTTTTGTGCAATTTCATTTCCATTGCTATCCAAAAGTCGCACCATTGGATCGATGGCAGTTCCTAAATAGTTGCTACGGACTTCAAGTGTTAGTCGTTGGTCAGCATTGGAGCGAACACGAAAGAAATCACTGGCAGGGCCGTCGGCAACCCCATCGACGGCCGTGCGTTCTGGGATCAATTGAGCATGCGCGAGATCATGATTGTCGGACGATTCTGAGACAGAAGGGAGTGAATCGACCAAAAGACCTATGGGAGAAGCAATTCCATCTGGTCCAGCAACTGTAAGCCCAAAGGGGCCAATAGGCGCGTCCGCTTGAAGCGTCAGCTTGAGGCGAATCTCATTGTTGGCTACTGATACGATTTCGGATTGAAGCGGAATGCTAGCCCATACCTTCAACGGCTGGCTGAATTTATCACCGACCAACACGATCTCGGTCGTTTGGCCTGGAATAACCGCGCTGGGCTGGGCAACTTGCAAGCTGGGTTGGGCCTGCAGTGTGCTAGCAATAACAATCAAGCATCCTGCAATGAATTGTGGTCGGTATTGATGCATGGTGGGATAGGCAGGGTAGGGAGGGGAGTGAGAAGGGAATCGCTATTGTCGTAGTATTTCCCCCAAAAGTCAAATTCTGGGCGAACGGAAGCCGGCATGATCCGGGCTAGACGCAGCCCATGCGTTCGGATTACCTTGAGCTTACGTAATGGATTGCGTTGGCTTACCGCTTTTGGACAGAGATGGATCGATGGGACAGGTTTCGCTTTGGCTTCAGAAATATCGTGACTTGCTATTGCCAGTCGCCTTGATTTCGTGCTTGGGTGTCATCCTTGTTCCGCTACCTGCGGCGCTGCTGGACCTTTTGTTGGCAGCGAATATTACCGTCTCGGTTATCATCCTGCTCACCACTCTTTACATTCGAACTCCGCTCGAATTCAACATATTTCCCGCCCTGTTGGTTACAACCACTTTGGCACGTTTGGTTTTGAACATCGCGACGACGCGACTTATTCTTACCGAAGTGAAGGCAGATGACACTGCCGCAGCGGGTGGTGTGATTCTCGCATTCGGTAACTTCGTTGCCGGCGATCGACTTGAAGTGGGCTTGATCTTATTCATCATCATCTTCGTGATCCAATTTTTGGTTATCACTAAAGGTGCAACACGTATTTCGGAAGTTGCTGCGCGTTTTGCATTGGACGGTATGCCGGGTCGACAAATGGCCATCGACGCCGACTTAAGCAATGGTCTTATCGATGAAAAAGAAGCGCAACGTCGCCGTGAGGCCATTCAGAGACAAGCCGACTTTTACGGTGCGATGGACGGTGCGAGTAAGTACGTCCGTGGTGATGCGATTGCTGGTATTGTCGTTACGGTCATCAATATCGTGGGTGGCTTTTACATGGGTTATGTCCATGCCGACATGGAACTAGCCGAGTGCGCTGAAGTGTTCACTAAGCTCACGATTGGTGACGGTTTGGTGAGCCAAGTCCCGGCCTTCTTGATCTCATTGGCTGCCGCTTTGTTGGTCACTCGTAGCACGCAAGAAGTCAATCTTTCGGGCGAGTTTATATCGCAGTTATTCTCTCGGCCACAAGCTTTGATCGTGGCAGGTGTCTTCTTGATCCTCATGATTTTCACCGCCCTTCCCACGATCCCTTTGCTCACATTGGGCTTGAGCTGTATCGGTATCGCATATGTCCTCAACAAACAACAAATATCAAATACGAAAGTAGCCGCCGAGCAGCAACGGCAAGCAGAAATCGCCAAGATGGCTCCACCGGAAAAGAAAGTGGAGGACT
>JBILTA010000360.1:0-5880 GCA_044371785.1 Pirellulaceae bacterium
AACGAGGGGGTGTCCCAGAAATTCGATTTTCAACAATTCTTCACACTCAGGAGCAAATCCAGTTCGGTTTGGCGAAGTTTAACGAACGTACCGGCATAATACGACCTATCCGTTACTTTGGAGTAACGTCGTAGCTTGTCGATACTTCCGTCCGCATTTATAGTGCCCCATAGCAGAAAATATGGCCCAAAGGTGACAGCGGTTGATTGAACCGAGTTTGTACCCGAGACGTAGTGGCGCCAGTTTTCCGTCTTCCTTATCTTTTTTATTTATTCCCTGCGTCCGAAGCGACGGAGCTTTTTTCGATGCCAGCCACTTCCGAGACCACCGCTGCGAAGTCCCCGACTACGACTTCCGAACCGGTAATTGAGACCCGAAACCTAGGGAAAATCTACCGAGACTTTTGGGGGCGTAAAAAAGTATACGCATTGAAGTCGTTGGATATTGAAGTTAAACAGGGTGAAATCTTCGGACTTCTTGGTCCGAACGGATCCGGCAAATCGACCACCATTAAGCTTATTCTCGGTTTGCTCTTCCCAACATCGGGCCGCGCTTTCGTCTTCGGCAAAGACTCGACTGACGTTCGCAAAAATGAACGCGTCGGCTATCTACCTGAAGAATCCTATCTCTACAAATTCCTTAACGCCGAAGAAACACTCGACTTCTACGGTCGTTTGTTTGAAATGCCCGCCGATGAGCGACGAGCTCGCACAGAAAAACTCATCAAGATGGTCGGCCTGGAAAAGTCACGCCGCCGTCAGTTACGTGAGTACTCCAAAGGTATGACACGGCGTATCGGCTTGGCCCAAGCTTTGATCAACGAACCCGATCTTTTGGTTCTCGACGAACCTACCACAGGTCTCGACCCACTCGGTTCACGCGACATGAAGGACTTGATCCTTAAGCTCCGCGACGAAGGCAAGACCATTCTGCTTTGCAGCCATCAATTGGCTGACGTTCAAGACGTTTGTGATCGTGTTGCCATTCTCCATCAAGGTGAATTGAAGGAACTCGGTCGCGTCGACAGCCTGCTCAAAGTTCGCGATGTTACGGAAGTGCATGCGAAGGGACTCAGCGATGAGGCCAAACGAGAGATTCAAGAAGTGATCAAGCGACACGGGGGAGAAGTTCTCACGGTCGATAACCCAACGACAACGATGGAAGAGTTGTTCTTGGATATCGTGCGTCAAAGTGAAAATCGACCTGGCCATCGTTCGGTCGAGTAACGTTCTCGTACAACCCACTGTCTCTTTTCGATTTCGGATTAACAATGCGTATCGATGCCGATCAAATGATGACCTTCTGGGAATGGCTTATTCCCGGTATGGGTTTACTCAACGGTTTCCTCTTAGTAGTCGCTTTGGCTGTTATTGGATTCGCTGTTTGTTACCTCATCGCCGTTCGACTCTATGGGCCGGCCGAGGGTTTCTATGTCATCGCTGAAGTGATTTCAAAATTCCTTCGCGAAGACCTACCCAACACTTCATTGCGACGTATTGCGGCGATGGCACGACTCGCGTTCCAAGAAGCCTTGCGACGCAAAGTGCTGGCCGTCTTCGCCGTCTTCGTGGTCGGCTTGATGTTTGCCGGTTGGTATCTCGATCCAGCGGCCGATGACCCCGCCAAACTCTATATCAGCTTCGTCATGACATCGATCAATTACATGATGATGCTCCTCGGCTTATTCCTCGCTTCCTTTAGCTTGCCTGCCGATATCAAGAATCGCACGATTTACACCATTATCACTAAGCCAGTTCGCCCCACTGAAATTGTTCTCGGTCGTATCCTTGGCTTCACACTGGTAGGCACACTACTGTTGGGCACCATGGGTGTCTTGAGCTACATCTTCGTCACTCGTGGTATCGTGCATTATCACGAAATGGAACCGATGGAAGCCAACGCTCGTAAAGGCTCCTCCACCTACGATGCCCGCCACTCTCATACGATCACTTTTTTGGAAGATGGAACGGGTGTTACCGATGAAGTAAAATCCCATCGCCACACCGTAACCGTCCGCGAAGTCGATGGCAAAAAGGTTTATGACTTCGGTCCACCAGAAGGAACCTTGCAAGCTCGAATACCGGTGTTCGGTCTTCTCCGCTTCACCCAACGCGATGGCTCTCAGGGGGATGGTATCAATGTTGGTTACGAATCCACTTATCGAAAATATATCGATGGTGCGAGCCTTTCCTCCGCAATCTGGACATTCGACAATGTCAACGAATCCAACTTCGGTGACAAACTCAATATCGAAATGACAATCACTGCTTACCGTACCTTTAAAGGTGACATCGTCACCGGTGTGCGTGGCAGCGTGATCCTACGCAGTCCCGATGGAAAAGTGGAAAGCGAACGCTTCCCATTTATCGTTAAGGAATATCAGGTCGACCGCATGGAAATCCCAACTCAAATCAAGGGATTCCGTGATGGCCAGCCTCAAGAACTCAACTTGTACAAAGACCTTGTCCAAGATGGAAAATTGGAAGTCATTGTCCGTTGCAATGATCGAAGCCAATATTTCGGTATGGCTCCTGCCGACCTCTATCTACGCAAAGGTGATGCCTCCTTCGCATGGAACTTCTTCAAGGGCTTCCTTGGTATTTGGTTCCAAATGGTCATCATCATTTGCTTCGGCGTTATGTTCAGCACCTTCTTGACTGGCCCAGTTGCCATGATCTCGACATTAGCCGCATTAACACTCGGCTTCTTCGGCTCACTTGCTTCCGGTGCCTTGTCAGGTGAAATTGTAGGGGGCGGTCCTATCCAATCGCTGATCCGCACCGTGACACAGCAGAGCCCAACGATCCCCATCGATCTCGGTTCCGAATGGCTTGAGGAAGGTATTCGCTTTGCTGACCAAGGTGCATTAGGTGTCCTTACTGCACTTACCAGTGCCTTACCGAACTTCCAATCGCTCAATACGGCAGACTTTGTTGCCTTCGGGATCAATATCACCGGCGACTTGGTCGCTCGACATGGCCTGATCACCTTTGGCTATTTGATACTAACGACTATTGTGAGTTACTTCTTCCTGAAGACCCGGGAGTTTGCAGCGTGAACATAAATGCTTACCGTCGCAAGCTGATTTATATGGCCGCCATCGTGGCGATCTTGGTCCCGCTGTATTTCATCGGGCAACCTGCCGTCTATCGAGACAATAAGTTGACCTCAGCCGGTGGTACTCTTTCGCAAATACGCGAAAAGTATGACTTAGGCCAAGGTGACTTGGGACGCCTGGATCCCGCTAGCGAATCGGCGCGTCTAGCAACCCTCGGACTTCGCGGTGTCGCCACGGCCATCATGTGGCATAAAGCCAATGAGTATAAAAGCGAAATGAACTGGGACCGCTTCTCGGCAACCCTCAATCAGATCGCACTACTCCAACCTCACTTCATCAAGGTTTGGGAGTTCCAAGCCCACAACCTGGCGTATAACACCTCAGTAGAATTCGACGACTATCGTCAACGCTACGCCTGGGTGAAACGCGGCATGGAATACCTCAGCAAAGGTATCGACTTCAATCGTCGAGATGCCAACCTCCCTTATTTTCAAGGCATGATGTTCGCTCAAAAACTTGGAAAAGCTGACGAGCATCTACAATTTCGCAAACTCTATAGCGCCGACAAAGACTTCCACGATGAAATGGAAAAAGAAGGTTTCAATGTTCGTCAAGAAGATGGCCTCGGTGCTGATCGCTTGCCAGACAACTGGCTCTCGGGTCGCCTTTGGTACAAACGAGCGGAAGAAGTCGTCGAATCGGGATCGCTTCTAGCAAACACATTCCGAAAAAGCCCGCTTCATTTTTACAGTTCAGCTCCTTTGACGATGATGAATTATTGCGAAGCGATCGAAAAAGAAGGCATCCTCGATGATCGAGCTAAGTTTGCCTGGAAACGCTCCGACACTTCGTGGTCGAATTACGGTGAACGAGAAATCCCAACGACCTGGGGACACACCATTCGCTTGAACGATCTCTCCGAAAGCGTAAAACGTGTCGATTTACTACGCAAAGAATTCGAAGAATTGACCGGTGACCTTTATCGCAAAGCCTACGAGGAGCGTTTGGCTAAGCTTTCGCCAGAAGAGCGAATCGCTCTCGAAACTCCCGATGACAAAAAGACCGAACGTCAATTCATGATCTTTGCAACCGCCCGACAAAAAGTTGAACCCAAACCCACCGATGTTGCTAAGCTGCTGCCTCCCGAAAAACGCGTTGATGGACTGCAACTAGCCGTACGTGTCGAACAAGAAAACCTTTATCGTGAACATGTCGACAATTATCGCAACCAAGTCAACTACAACTACTGGGAAACACGAGCTCGCGCAGAACAATCAGACCTAGCTATCGCCGCTCATCAAACACTTTACGATGCTGAGAAACTTCTCAGTGACGCTGAACTGGACGAAGCATTAAAGAAGTACGAAGAGTCATGGGTTCATTGGAAAAATCTCTTTGAGACATACCCCATCCTAATGGTCGACGAGAGTGGAGACGATGTGCTTGACGCTATCCGTCGTTATGCACGTGCCCTCGATAAAGATCCAGGAGATGATTTTATTCTCAAAGAGTTTATAGAACTTCGACGCCAATACGACCAAACCGGTGGTGATATCCAAACTCTCTTGGAAATGTCTCGTGCCTCCGCCATGAAAGCTAAGGCCGAAGAACAAGCGGCCGAAAAGGCTGCCAACGAAACAACCGAAACCAAGACTGAAACGCCTCCCACCACCACTCCACCACCTGCGGCAACCCCAGAAACACCCGCAACTCCAGCAACCCCCGCAGAGACGAGCCCAACCCTCCAATCGCCTGCTGCGGAAGTACCTGAGTCGGGTGAACCTCCCGCCCCACCCAAGGGTGACGGCGAAGGCAACTAAACACCTCACTCCACAAAAACAGCTTTTATAAGGCCAACTGATAAAGTTGGCCTTTTTTCATGATTTCTCGCTCCCACAACGCTTGGGCCTAGGGAGCAGTGTCCCGTTGGCATGCGATTCGCTAAGATATTCGTATGGGAATCTATGATCGACCTTATTATTCCGATGAATCTGAACAAGCTTGGACTGGCGGGCCGCTGTGGAACCAGCGGATGGTCGTCACCAATCTCGTTTTGCTCAACGTCGGTTTCTTTCTTCTGAACTTCCTATTCGGTGGTCGTGAAAATCTCGTCACCGATGCCATGAAAGTCCGCGGTACGGACTTGGTTCAGCCCTGGTATTGGTGGCACTTTGTGTCGTATGCCTTTGCCCATGATCCTGTCGGCATATCGCATATCCTCTTCAACATGCTCAGCCTCTGGTTCTTGGGAAGAACGGTCGAATTACATTACGGTCGAGGTGAGTTCTTAAGAATCTATTTGGCTGCCGCAATTTTTGGTGGGCTCGTTTTCGCAACAAGAACCTACTTGCTCGGGTTACCAACAGCTACACTCGGAGCTTCTGGTGCCGTTCTCTGCATCACTATGCTCTTTGTATTCCTTAATCCAAAAGCGACGTTGATGCTCTACGGTGTTGTCCCGATGCCAGCTTGGGTACTCGGCGGCATCATTGTGCTCATGAACTTCTTTGGCAACGCCCCAGGCATCGCCTACGACGTTCACGTCGCCGGTATCGCCTTTGCAGCCATCTATTTTTACTCCCGTATGAACTTCGGCAGTTGGTTTGAAGTCATTAACCTACGCCGCTGGAAACGCCGCTTAACTGGCCCCAGCCTCCGGCTACATGATCCCGACAAAGCCAAACAAGCCGCCGAGCGCGATGATCAAGAAGCAGATCGCATTCTGCAAAAGATCTATGAACAGGGGCAAGACAGCCTCACCGCGAAAGAGAAACGCTTTATGGAAAAGTACAGTTTGAAAAAACGCAAAGCACGCGACAGTA
>JBILTA010000833.1:0-5869 GCA_044371785.1 Pirellulaceae bacterium
GTCTCGGAGATCGTAATCTGCCAGACCTGAGTGTACGTGTACTGGGAGTTGTCGGTGATTCCGGTGAAGGACTCCGATTGGAGGGTGAATGACTCGGCCACAGCGACACCAGCGTCACCGGGCACACCATTCACGAGAGTGTTGAGAGCGCCGGCCAGCAATTGCGTAGCGAAGTCGTGGCCGGAGCTCGTGAGATAGTTCTGGCACGAGAAGTTCAGCTCGAAGGTGAGCGCCCGCTCGTACACAAGGGGAATGCGAGTGAGCACGTTGAAGAACGAGCTGACGTACCGCACAACGATGTTGTTGGTGTCCTGGACCACCCCTTCCTTATCGATCGCGTCAGCGAGACGGATCACGTTCACGCTCAGCGGAATCTCTGGAGAGGCGATGAGAGCGTCGCAGATGTACTGCTCGATCCGGGAGATGGTGTATAGTTGCATAGCTGAAAAGAGGGAGCCGAAGCTCCCTCATAGTTAAATCAGAATGTGCCGCAGTTGATGGTGCCAGGGATGTTTTCGGCATCCACTTGGATCTTACCGTCTACGGTGATGTAGAGGCCGTCGCCGAGAGGCATAGGGCCGTTCTGTGTATAGAGCTCGTACTGAGCGGGGGAAGGTTCGGGTACAGCGCCGATGAGAGCCATGATGTTCCTCAGAATTTGATAAGGTAAAATACGCCGGCGTTAACTGGACGAGTCTCGACGGTGCTACCAGTCAAACTGACAGCTTCTCCGCCATTCTGTGGGATCGGGGTCATGTTACCAGCTGAGCTTCTTTGGCCAGTCTGTTGTTGATCCGTGTTGAGAGCGAGTACAGCTTTTGTGTCCTTGAAGTTTGCGGCGTAGTCGCAAGTGTTGAGAGTGAGAGTGTGGCGGTGCGAACCGAAAAGATCTCCCTGAGTGCCACCAACTCCGGGACCAGTGGCTCTTCCGCCTCCGGAAGCGTTAACAGCTCCGTTGGTGCCGGCGCCACGTAAGAACAAACCGCGTAAGTCAGGAACGTTAAACGCAGAACCAGAACCGCCCCAAGTGTAACCAATCGCATTGAAGAGATCGGCATAGGTACCTGTATTCTGGACTGATTGACCGTTACATTGCAGGTAGCCACTCGGAATAGTTGTTCCGCCAAAAGCGATAATCGTGCCGGGTACAACAAGGAAGTTTTGTAGTGGCGCTATTAGAAGTTGGCCGCTACCACCGGTGATTGGCCGTGCATAGGTGACGTTTTTACTGGTAAGGGCGCCGTCTAAAGTTACATTGCCCCTAAGCGACACAGAGGTAGTAGGTTGGAATATAACACTAGTAGAGCTAATATCAATAGGATTGCTGGCGCCAATGGTGATACCACTTGTTCCGCTAAATACAACGTTGGCCGTTATAGATACACCACCAGTTCCACTCAGGGCCACTGTACCAGTTGTGGTCAAAGCGCCATTGACTTGAGTCGTGCCATTCAGCTGGGTCACACCTGTCACAGTCAGGTTGTTACTCGCTGTGATGGGACCGGCCACGGTCACGGTGTCGGTAGCGGCGTTGCCCAGGGACACATTACCACGGAAGTCCACAGCGCCATCGGCACGCAGATTGCCGGCGGTGTAGATGCTGGTGGTAGAGCTCAGAGCGCCAGTCACTTGCAGAGTGCCGGCCATTGCCACAGGAGCGGCGAAGGCCGAAGTGGCGTTTACGGTCAGGGTGTCAGTGTCAGAGTCACCAAGAGTGGTGCTGCCGTACACAGTGGCGTCACCGTTACAATTCAGCTCCGACACCACTCCATCGGCGATGGTGGTGTAGATCAGGGGGAGTTGAACGGTCAGAGCGGTCTGAACGTCAGTGGCGGTGATGTTTCCGCCAGGGTTCAGGGAGACGTTGGAGGCGGGAATGGTGGTGTTGCTGTAGTCCACCAGAGCCCATGCAGTGCCGGTGCTCACCAGCCAGTCGCCAGGGTTGGCGTCGCCGGTCGGGGCAGGAGGAGTCAGGGTGCCACCGATCTGCACCAGCACGTAGTAGTCGGTGTTTCCAGCGGCGGCGGCGGGAAGAGCGGCGCCAGCGGTGAAGCCCGCGGCGGTGCCAGCTGCGGTGACCGTCGACACTAAATTGTCGATCGCGTCGTAGGTGCCGGCGAGGGTCACAGCGCCGGGAACGGGAGCGGCGTTGAAGATCGACTGTTGCCAACCACCACCGGGATTGATCGAGGGACCGATCACACCACCGAGGGTGTCGATGTAGTTGTTCCCGCCGTTGCCGAGATAGACGTATCCATCAGCCAGGTTGTAGGCAATTTCGCCGGGCGCAAGATCGCCAGGCCGATTGCCAGCAGTGAGACTGTGGAGGTTTTGAATAGTTGTTGCCATGCTTACGTAAGTGAAGACTGCTTCAATTTGAAGTTTTGGTGGCTTGGTTGTAGAGGTGTTTTACCCTCCATCAAATAGAGTGATTGGACGGAGGGAGGCTATGTTTCGTCAGTCGATGCAGATGATGTTACACACCGGATTCCCGATGCGAACAGATCCAGTGCGGCCGTCTGTCCGAACAAAACGGAAAGTCTGGTTGCCACCCGAGCTATTCGAATAGATGAAGGAAATGCTGGTTCGTGGGCTCGCAGCATAGGCATTTAGGCTTCCCACCTTAACGTCAATCTCAGAAGCTGGGCTTAGCTGAGTGCCGTTTGTTAGCATTGGCATAATTGTGAGTTCGCCATTAGTTGTAATGTTTCCGCCCCCATCAAGCCACAGAAGCACCTGAAGATCCAGAGTAATGAAGAAAGACCCAGTGCTGATAGTGAATTCTGTACCGTTGAATGATCCAGTGGCCGCGGCCGTAATACGAGCGGGGCTGATTGGAGTGTATTCGATGTTAACGAAGTTAATCCACTGACCGTTGGAGATGTCTTGACCGAGTCCAAGTTGGCTTGTACGAGAAGCCCTCATCGACCAGTTGGTATCTGGCCAGCTCCAGATTGGTTTGGAGAATGACCCAGAAGAGGTCAGAACTTGCCCAGGGTTTCCAAAGGTGAGGCCATCGAAAGATATTGAGCCGAAGGAGTTGGAGAAGAAACGGATCCCACCAGCGCCGTCGGACAGGGCCACAGTCTGGAACATTCCAGCAGAGCCCCCGTAGCCACCGATGAAGGTATTGTTGTTCCCAGTTGTGAGGTTTACGCCAGCACCTGAACCGATGGCGATATTCTGAAGACCCGAAGTGTTGTCACGTCCTGCGTTGAAGCCGACGAATGTGTTACCGATGCCGCTGGTGGTCTTTCCTCCAGCGTTAGAACCCACCGCCGTGTTGTTTCCGCCAGTGCCAGAGGCAGCACTCAAGGCGAGGTAACCAACTCCAACGTTGTTGTTTCCAGTTAGGCCGAGAATCGCGTTGGTACCGATACCAACGTTCCGCTGGATATTGGTGGTTTGGTTGCTCAAGGCTGAGTAGCCGATGGCCACATTATCCAGGGAGGCTACCAGAGCGTTCTCGAGAGACGTGTAACCCACCGCGACGTTGCGGCTGGAAGATGTAGCACCCGCACCAGCGGGGAAAGCGTTGTAGCCAAGGAGAGTGTTATCCTTGCCTGTAGAGCTGTTGCTGTAACCGTAGAGTGTTCCCTCGGCGATTGGAGTGGCCGGAGTTCCACCGCCACCACCACCACCTGCAGGTTCCCAGGACGGTTGTGTTCCAGTGCCTTGGGCTGTGAGAACGTATCCAATTGTAGGTGTTCCGCTACCAAGCGGTCCCCAACCAGGAGGCATTCCGGAACCGAGTGAAGTCAGAACCTCATACGAGTTGCCATAGTTATCTCCACCAATCCCCATTGCGCCAATGGAGTTGATCTTCAGGCGAAGTTGTCCAACGGAGGTCGACAGGAAAACGTTATCGTTTTCGCCAGCATCCCCGCCATAGCCGCCAATGATGACGTTACGCTCTTCAGTGGTGAGAGCGGATCCGGATAAGGGACCGATACCAATGTTGTTATTACCTGTGGTGAGGCCAAACAACGATTGGAAGCCGACACCGACGTTGTTCGATGCTCCCATCCCATCCCCGGAGGCCGCGTAGCCAGCGCCTGCACCGACGAAGGTGTTACCTTGGCTTTCAGTCAGAGCCGTGCCAGCCGCGGCACCGATTAGAGTGTTGGCGAGACCGGTGGTGACGGCTCCACCGGCGTAGAGGCCGAGTGCCGTTGTGAACGTGGTGCCGGCAGCGTCTGTGAGGCCGACGACAGTTCCCTCGGTGGTTGGTGTGGCGGGACTTCCACCACCGCCTCCAGTGGCGTTGATGGTTACCGTGCCAAGGCCATCAGCTGGGCTGAGGGTGACATTGGTTCCGGCGAGGATCTGAACCACTCCACCAGCCGCACCAGCGGGACCCTGAGGACCGGTGGGACCTGCAGGGCCTTGAGGTCCAACTGGGCCTTGAATGGGGCCACCATCAACCCAAGTATTGCCCGCGTCGTAAATCCAGATCGAAGTGGTGCTTGTGACGTAGTAGGCGTATCCCTGTGTGGAAGGGGTCGGCAATGCCGCCGGATTCGCCACTGATCCCTGGAAGTCAATGCCGAGACCCGGCTGACCTTGAGGACCCTCGGGTCCCGCAGGACCGACCGGACCTTGGACGCCCTGAATTCCCTGAGGTCCAGTGGGTCCGGGAGGCCCTTGAGGACCTTCAGGGCCGGCCACACCCGCGGGACCTTGCGGTCCAGGGTTACCTTGAATTCCTTGTGGTCCTTGCGGGCCAGCAGGCCCCACAGCACCGCTCGCTCCGACAGCACCAGTGGCGCCTTGCGGACCAGGCGGACCTTGAATGCCGGCTACGCCCTGGAGTCCCTGAATACTACCCGCATTCACCCAAGTGCCTGTGGCGGAGTAGATGTAGAAGTCACTGTCAGCTTGGACGAAGTAACCGAAACCGGCGGTGCTGGGAGATGGCAAGTCTCCCACTGTTGCGACAGAGCCTTGAAAGTCGATGCCTGGGCCAGTTCCACCTTGAGGACCAACTGGACCTTGAAGACCGTCGAAACCTTGTACGCCTTGAGGGCCTGGAGGACCCGCGATTCCCTGAGGTCCAGCTGGACCGGTGGCCCCGGGGTTTCCTGGAATTCCCTGAATTCCCTGAGGGCCTGTGGCGCCTGTCAGACCTTGAGGACCCTGGGGTCCAGGGGTGCCACCACCAAGTCCAACGGTCCTAAACCCTTGACCGGCGGGAGGGTTAGGCAGAACTACCGTCCCAGCAGCATTCTTACGCGTGTCACTACCGTCACCGATAAACTCGAGGCTATCGGGAAGGTTGAATGCGATTTGTCCTGGAAGAAGACTATCGGGGATCTCCCCCGCGACGAACGAACGCCGATTCTGAATGTTAAGACCCATGACTACGCCTGAGAGCCGAAGAGACCGCAATCGAGATCGCCAGTTTGAACGTAAGATGCGTCCCAAACGAAGGCGTCATCTGTCACCGCGAGGCCATTCTTGATCGGGAGAGGGCCAGTGGTCGTGTAGATCATCGGCCATTCAGATTCTTCGAGAGACTGATTTGGAGTCACACGCGGATAGAACGCGTTTGCGGGAATTGCTCCAGAAATGCCGGGAAGGTAGGTCATTTTAGTACCGAAAAGATTGTCTACTGTTTCTCAAGAGACGCGATCACTTGATCGATGTTGAACAAGTCTTTGAGATCCCCTTCCTCGTATGGAAACTCGTTCTCATTTCCATCAAATTGGTAGTCGAAGAGGTAGCTGCTTGGGAGTGGCTTACAGGGTTTCGGTTTAGCCTGGATGTTATCGTGAAGATCGTGTCCGAAGATGACGCTGGACGTAGCGTTCCACAACACAGTGGATGGGAGCCCAAATGCCGCCGCCGCGTGTTGGAGAGAGGAGTCGAT
>JBILTA010000361.1:0-5868 GCA_044371785.1 Pirellulaceae bacterium
CTGCTGGCAACAGCAACCCAACCAAGATCCCAATGATGGCGATGACCACCAACAATTCCACCAATGTGAAACCGGAACGGCCCATTCGGGACCATGCCTTGCTCCTAGGCATAGATTAGTACCTCGAGAATTCGAAAAAAAATAGAAAAAGTAAGAGTACCTCTTCTAATGTATCGAACATTCGGGGGTAAAGACAAGACATTTCGTTGAGAAAACGCCTCTTAGTGGTAATTGTTCGGACCAAATTCGCGTCTTTCGGGCTAAGAATCCACCCGAACCTCAAACAGAACCCCTCCAAAATAGGCACACCTTCAGCTGACTACTTCGCCAAGGCAAAAGAACGCACCCTAGTGGCCCCGAAAACGAAACCACTTGGTCCGACCCTCTATTCCCCTACCTTACTTTGAATTTGCCGGAATCTCGATCGCCACAACTTCTTCCAAGGACTTGTTACTTAGACTCTTAGTCAAACTTTCTTCACGTACCGTCCGGCCCGGTACTTTATCGCAACGCCAGACGATCACATCCATCGGCCCAGCTTCGTTGGACTCCAACCAAACGTACTTTTCCACTTTGTATTTCTGCCCCAAGATCTCCATTTCCTCCTCCCCTTCAAGTTTCGCCTTCAGAGATGGTAAATGAAACTGTTCAAGGGTCATGCTCTTCGGTAGCCGAAAAGTAGCGGGGTATTCTGCCGTAAAGGGAGGATTATCTAACTTTGGATCGCCACTCCGTTCGACCGTTACCTGGGTCTCAACAACAACTTGACGGTCATTTTTGTCGATCAATCTTACAGTCGTGGTAACAACCACCTTCCCCTGGTCATTAGAAACCTCTTTGCGGCGCACCGTTTTTGCTCCGATGGGGAATTGACTCCAGTGGGCATATTCTGGATGTGCCACTTCTTCGCCTTGCTCAGCATTGGCAGTTTTCGCCACCTCAACACTCGCTGGTGGGCCGCTGTTGGAACAACCTGCGAACATAGTTAACAAAATTACGATGAACACATCTCGGCGCATAAATTCTCACACCCAATAAAACAACCCATGATGACAGCTGGCAAACAACTATCATCATGGGCTTTGGAAAAAAATTTACTTCTTCTTTTTGTTGCTGCCTTGGCTTTCTTCGTCCTCAACAGCTTGGTCTTCAGCCTTAACGGCTGCCTTCTGTTCGTCGGTAAGTGGTGTCGTCGGGATGATGGCTTCATTGCTACCACCACATCCGACCGATTTAAGAACCAAAACCAACAACACTAATGCTAAAAACTTCTTCATCACGCGTATCAACTTTCGCACAAATGGCAGTGAAACTTATTCTTCGGTGTTGGCTGGATTGCCGTCATCGATCACACACAAACGCATCCAGTTCAATGCGTCTACTTGGAATGACGAGAAACGAACCGAACCGTCACCATAAACCGCATTTAATCCACCGGGATGGCTTGAACCAAAGTAGCGACGCCAAACGGTACCAGAGCCATTGAAATTACCGGGTGTACCAGTTGCAGGAACAGACGCATCCATATCAGACTTCGGTGGGAAGTGGTAGCGAAGCACACATTCATCCCAACCAGCGTTATTCCAACGTTCGTTATCGCCACCATCGGAGCCGTGTCGCGTGCGTGGCAAGTGCTTCTCTGCTGCGACGATGCTGGATGAAAGACCATCGATCGCATCAGCCAAACGGCGTTTAGCGCCTTGAGCCGACCAGCAGATCATACCTTTGCGACCAGGGAAATCGCCAAAGTTTTCAGGGGTCCGTTCGTTGCGGCGTGGAGCCATACCCAAAGGTGGAGCAGGGATATCGCCCCAACCTTCATGGACTTCACCTTGATAGAACCCAGCACAACCAGCGTAATCACTTCGTCCAAACAAGGCAGTACCGTATCCGGTTGGACCACGACGTGAAGGACAATAGAAGGTTGGCACCAAAACACGCGCAACCGAGTCCTCGCCGTTGTAATCAGCTGGCCGACCCGAGTGAATCGGTGGCAAGTTGAAGTTGGCGATGTTGTAAACGTTGTTTTGTTCAATAAAAGGAAGAATCTTGAACCAATGACTCCAACCCTTTGGTGAAGCCGAATTGCAACAGGTTGTTCCGCTCTCGTAAGAGCCTACGGGTTCGTTGTAAACCATACCAGGCAAACTTGGGTCACCATCATAGGGACCTGTAGGGAAATACTTATAAGTTGCCTCATGATTCATGAACGCCAAACCAATCTGCTTCAGATTGTTGGAACATTGCATCCGACGAGCCGCTTCGCGAGCAGCCTGAACGGCAGGTAACAATAGTCCCACCAAAATGCCGATAATCGCAATCACAACTAACAATTCAACCAGGGTAAAACCTGATCGAATTGCCCTCGGGGAACGCATGGCTTTCGCATCGTTCCACTTCGGAAATACGCTTCTCATTTCCTTCTCCCGTAAGAAAAATGACACCGCTTCGCAATAACAAACGAAGCTTCGAAAAATGAATTCCACTATCGATCTATGAAGTGTCCCACATCACGCATGAATGCGATCTGCGAGTTCAATGACATCCACCAATCAGACGCGTCAGATCATGATGTCAAATTGCAAACTTCTGATGAGGAGCGTGTTAACGAATGATGAGAGCTTTGTTAGCAATCGAAGTAGGCGTACCCTGGAGAGGGAGATTTACTGCCAAATTGAAATCTCTGAGAGAATAAAGTTAAACTCGGTATCCTGAGAAAACTTGAAGATCCGATTAACATCGCGGTATGATGTTCACACACTTGTCCCCCCCTGCTTCCTTCCATGATCCTGAACTAACATGCCATCACACCTCTCCCGACGCCACTTTCTCCACGATTCCTTGCTATTGACTTCCGCCCTTGCAGCCGCGAGTACCACGACTGAATACGCAAATGCGGCAGGCTTTACCAAAAGCGCTTCGGCCAATGCCGATCTATCACATGCTGTCCTGGGGTGCCGAATTCGCGGTAAAGTGCATGCGCAGGAATTTGCCAAAATCCCCGGCGTTCGCATTTCTTATCTCTGTGATCCAGACCGCGAACTCGTCGAGGCGCTAGCTGCTGATATCGAAAAGACCTTCGGCTATCGGCCCAAAACCTGCGCTGACATGCGGGAGGTCTTCACGGATGAAAGCGTCGATACAGTATCCGTCGCCACTCCCAATCATTGGCATGCCCTAGCAGCCATTTGGGCCATGCAAGCAGGCAAAGATGTTTATGTCGAAAAGCCTGTGTGTCATACTGTTGAAGAAGGGCGGCGGATGGTTCAAGCAGCCCGCAAACATGACCGAATCTGTCAAGCTGGTACTCAAAACCGCAGCGTCGGTGCCCACAAAGAAATCGTCCAGTACATCGAATCGGGTAAACTCGGTGAAATCGACATCGCCCGGACCATTGTCTACGGTCCGCGCGGCTCCATTGGTCCCAAGGGGAATTATGCACCTCCACCACAAGTCGATTTCAATGTTTGGCTAGGCCCAGCCACTGATGAAACACTAGAACGCCCACAATTGCACTACGATTGGCATTGGTCCTGGGACACCGGCAACGGTGAACTCGGTAATAACAATATTCACTACATCGACTTAGTCCGCTGGATGCTCGGGCTGAAAGGCCTCGGCGATTCCGTACTGAGCTTGGGTGGACGTGTTGGTTATGTTGATGCGGGCGAAACACCTAACACTCAGCTTGTGTTCCATCGCTTCGGAACACAAACCATCATCCAGGAAGTGCGCGGCCTCAAATCCAAACCTTCCAAACTTCAAGGGGGTTGGATTATCGAAGGGACCGAAGGCATTATCGCCGGCACCTCACTCTTCGATAAAGCTGGAAATCTCCTTCAGACCTTTAAGGGCGAAAACCACAATCATTTTGAGAATTTCATCCAGGCAGTCCGCAGTCGCGATCGATCACTGCTGAGTGCTGACATTGAAGAAGCCCATCTCTCCAGCTCGCTATGCCATATCGGAAACATCTCCTATCGATTGGGCTCCCCGGTGGCTCCTTCGGATATACTGCAAAAGCTAACTCAGCAGAACCTGCCGGTGGAATGTGTAACGACCACTGAAGCAATGCTGGAACATCTGACTGAACATGCCGTCGACTACGAAACAACACCGCTGAAATTAGGGAAACGCCTCATTCTCGAGCCGGATTCAGAACGGTTCGTCGATCCAGCCGCCAACGCACTTTTATCGAGACGCTATCGTGAACCGTTTGTTCTCCCCATAGAAGAGAATGTTTGAATCAATCAGGGTAAAACTTTATTAAGAAACGAAAAAGGGCCAACCAGCACAAACTGCTTGGCCCTTTCGAATTATGAATTACCAAAGAAGGGCTTAAACGCGGCAACGATAAGCTGTCCATAACTTAATCGTTCTTGGAACCGTATTGAGTCCGATACCCTGAACGTCTCTCAGTCGTTCTAGTAGGCGGCGTTGCGGGTACTGCTGGAGTAGCAGGTAACGTGGGCAGTAATGCCGGTTGACCCGTTGTGTAGACTCCAGATGGCATCCGTGTTGCTGGTGCTATCCAACCCGCCCCTGGCCCAAACCCCTCAGCGGGCAAAAAACCTGCACTACCAAAAGGAACTGGCTCAGTTCCCCACCCAAGACCTTCCAAGTTATCTACCAGTTGATTCACTCGATCTTCGACGATCTTGTCCTTCATCGACTCTCGCTTCTCGTGTTTCTCCTTTAGTTTCGCCAGTTGCTTTTCTAGCTCCTTAAGTTCCTTGTCTCGATCTGCTTGCCGAAGCTCAAATTGCTTCTTCACCTCTGCGGCAATCTTCTCTACGATCTTGCCTTTGTTTTCTTCTTCAGCACTCTGAAATTCTTTGAGAAGCTTAGCTACTTCGAATTCAGAAGTCCTTATTTCGCTATTGGCTTTATTCTGGATGGCAAAGACATTTGCCATGCCTGGAGAAGTAGCAAGGAAATCTGGGGTTCCATCGGCAACTCCGTAACGGACACGACCGTTTTGCCCAGTAACCACTTCGATCGTTCGATTAACAGTGGCAGGACCTTGGACATCTGGAAATTGATTTGGCTCAATCACATCGACTGATGCCGCACCGGTTTCCTTGCCCTGCACTTCTGGCTCATCCTCACGCACTTCATTTTCGGTCGATACTTGGCCCATCACCACGTTTTGGTACGCGAAATTGGCAACCATACCAGCACCCATTGCACCGACAAAAGCAATCCCAAACCATTTCTTTGACATATCGCTATCCTCAACTTGAGAAACTTCTTTTCAACAACACTAAAAAGATTCCGCTTCAAACTTGGCCATGTTTCGTCGCAGAAGCTCTGTTTCATATTTCCAACTATCGCCCAGAGGCATATCCGGAACAGCCTCTTGCTGCACAGTCTGCTCCAGGCGATGACTAAACTCTCTGAATCCGTCGTTATTCCAAAGCGGAACCAATTCGATTTGAATTACCTTTTTTGTCATTGGCCCTGGCGAATTATCTTTCGTCGATAAATCGCCAGCCGGCGGCACTATACGATCTCTCTGGAATCGTTCCACAATGTTCCATCCCATCATGAACAAGAAGGCTAATAGTAACGCCGACAAACCAAATCGCGACAGCGGCGACAACTCATTCGCACGCACTGAAAATTGCTTGCCTAAGTCGGTCTTCGTAAGCCACTTGCGAACCGGTTCGCCAACAATATCTGGATTTTGAAGAAAATTTAATTCGTCTTCGAGAACATCAACCACCTGACGTGCTGATTGAAATCGATCGTCGGATCTTTTCTCTAGCAACTTAGCTACAAAGCCACATAACCAATCCGGCGCATCGTCACGATAATTAAGCAGACTCTTCGGCTGGTCATGTACAATTTTTTGCATCGCCGAATAGG
>JBILTA010000362.1:0-5859 GCA_044371785.1 Pirellulaceae bacterium
AAAACGCGACAAACTCAACAGGCGTCCACGCCCTTGGCCGCGATATTTTTCTAATAGAAAAAGACTTCCAATTTCGGTTGGCCCATCATGAATCTTCTCTAAATGCAAAGCGGTGATATCGTGAGTAACCTGCAACAAATCACAATGCTGTTTGGAGTTCACTAAGCGATAATGGTACAAGGGCTCGAAGCCACCCACTTTGGAAAAGATACAGGACATGCCAACGAGTTTTCCCCGCGACATATCCTCCATCACAAAGAGATAAGGTTCACCGGACGGTTTTTCTGTCTGGCGATGAAAAGCAAAGACGGATCGCTCTACGCGATCGAGTAACTGCGCACGGGTGATCTGCAACGTGGTGAGTCCAGCTGTAGACTGCCTAATCAACTCCCAGAGTTGTTCGAGATCTTCAGCTTGCACGGCGCGAACCACTTCCATGGCATCACTCCTGTGGCATCGCGGCTAGAACTTCATCCAAGATCACACAGGCTGCATCGATATCAGCTTCCGTTGTGCAGGCCGGTGGGGGTAAAAAGCGGATTCGCGTTGGATCGTGTCCGGCGACAAATCCCATGATCCCAGCATGATACATTTTATAGACAAAATCTTGGGCATACTTATTCGAGCCGCTACCTGGTGTGAAGGCAATCATCATTCCTTCTCCCCAAGGACCGGATATCTTCCCTGGATGTTTTTCGGCCAACTGAGATAACTTTGCTGCGAAATAATGATGCCGTTCAATATTGCGACCTGAAGCACCGAAACAATGGTTGTCTTCCAGTGCTTGCAGCATGGTCAAGCCCGCTGCGATCGACGCGGAACCTGCTGTAAAGGTTTGACTGAGCAAGGGACCTTTCGGTTTCAATGCATCGCCATATAGCGTGGCGCAAACTTGCGTGATCTTCCCGATCGTGACGATATCCGCAAACTCATCCAGCTTGAAATGCTGAAAGGCGTATGGTTCCGACAATCGCGAGAACGTTTGGACTTCGTCGAATGTAATGAGGATCTTATGGTCGCGAGCGATCTCGCATAAAGCCCGGAAGTACTCGGTGGAACCTGGATAATAGCCACCTTCACCGGAAACCAATTCCATCCATAGGTTGGCGTATTGATTTGGATGTCGTTCCACGTTCTTTTTTAACGTAGCAACAGCCTTCTTAGTGCTGCTGTCGGGATCGCGAGGATCGAATGCCGGTAAATAGTCCACAGCTAAGGCGAGTGGCAACCCAGTTCGATATTGAGGGCGGTCGGTCAAAGCGGCTAGAGCAATCGATCGGCCTGCGAAACAGTTATCGAGTGCCAGAACACGCGAGGCGGGGGCTCGATTGTGCAGGGCGATCTTAAGTGCATTCTCATTTGACATAGCACCGGAAGTGGAAAGCAAACAGTGATCGAGGTGCGCTCCCGATTTCTGGGCCCATTGAATGAGACGTTCGCAAAGCTCAATGGAAGGTGGATGTTGTTGCAAGTTGCCTTGCATCACGGTGTCTTGAAGTGCACCATCGATCGAGGCTTGCATCATCAGGGGATGACTGTGCCCCAAACCATGCACACCGATACCAACGATAAAATCGAGCTTAACACTACCATCGGAGAGCTCGACCCATGGCCCTCTGCCAAGTCCACTGCTCAGATAAGGAAAATAGGGTGCACCACCGCGAGCCTTGGTGAGCCGTTCCATTAACTGTGCATGTTCATTCGCTAGTTCGGGGCGAGGCGGACGGGGACCGGTGACCCGAGCGGAATGGTCCGCCAAAGCGGCGGCGAGAAGATCACGAGCCTGTTGTACTCGCGGATCATTTCGAAATTGCACTGCTAATAGATCGCTACTTTGTTCCATGCTCATTCCCTTTTGTCTTTCTGTTGCTGGGCTTTATCATCTATTCGGCGGAATCTTGCAACAAGACCAACAATCGCAGCAGCCGTTCACTGTTTTCCAAAAGACTCTTAGTATCAACCCATTCCTCTGGACTGTGCAAGCGATCACCCGTTGGGCCAAGCGTATCGATGTTTGGCAGTCCCACGGCAGCCAGTTTATTGCCATCACTCGCTCCACCTGTAGCCGTAAAGCGAACACTTTTGCCTTGCTGACTGGAAGCGGATTCAATAAGCCTCATCAGCGATTCGGTTTTTGGGCAGACCAGCTTAGGAGGAGCGTGAAAACAGCCGGTCAATGAACAACGAAAGCCCTCAGCAGAATTATAGGTCTCAACCAATCGATTGAGTCGGGACAAAATCTGTTCTTGCTGTGAAAAATCATCGATTCGAATATTAATGCGCAAGGTCGCCACGTCAGGAACAGCGTTGGCGGCATGCCCCCCGACAAACTTCCCGATGTTCACGATGACACCAGGATCGAGCTCATTCCAGCGGTGTATTTCCAGTGCCATTTCGGCCAATTTGGCCACCGCATTTCGCCCTTCGCTAAAATTTCGGCCCGAATGAGCCGCTCGTCCACGCATAGTAACGGTAAAGGTTCCTGAACCTTTCCGTTTGTTGACCAACGCTCCATCGGGCAGAGCGGGTTCCATCAATAAGCCGTATTTGTAAGCGGAGGCGATGGTCCGCCATAGCGGCCAAGAACTGGGAGAACCAATCTCTTCATCGGGATTGAGCACCACTGTCCAGCCGAGACCGGGCAATAGGTCAAATTTTTCAGCTGCGAGGAGAGCCCACAGCATCACGATGACACCACCTTTAGCATCGGCAACTCCAGGACCGCGCAAGCGCCGGAGATCGAGCCATTCGCACCGCTGAAAGGGATGGTCTACGGGATAAACCGTGTCATAGTGAATCGCCAACAAAATACGTTTCGATGCTTGGGAACGCTGATGCCACAAAAGTGCCGGACCGGTAGCTTTCTCGAACACCTCTCCAGAATCGCTCACTATTTGCCTTGGCAGCAATTCCTGTGTGCGGCAGGGAACATCTAGAGGCTCGAATATCTTGCGCAATTCTTCGGCCACCATTTGCAATCCGGCAAGATTCTCCGAATGCGAATTCATCTCCGCCAACGATATCAGTTGTGCAACCATGGTATCATGCTGTTGCCTTAACCAATCTGCAGCGTTTTCGAGTGAAGTGTTCATCAGTATGATTCAATCATGGTTTCGAAAAAGTCTCGCTAAGATCCCCGACGGTATTCTACCAAATTGGATGCGTAGTGTTCAGACATTGATCGCTGCCTTTACCGTGATCATGTTAATTGTCCATGTTTGGTTGCGATTTACCTTACCGGATACGGAAATCCGCGATTGGCAAGATCCATCGAGTTGGCCGCTATTGGCGGCGTTGATCATAGGTGGTATTCCACTCATCTGGGAACTCATCTCGGGAATGTTGCGCGGTCAATTCGGCTCGGATCTCCTGGCGGGAATTTCTATCATCACTTCGTTGTGGCTGGGTGAGTATCTAGCTGGGTCCATTGTCGTTTTAATGCTTTCAGGTGGCCAAGCTCTAGAAGCGTATGCGGTCCGCAACGCATCCAGCGTGCTGGATGCCTTAGCCAAACGGGTTCCATCGACGGCACTGCGACGCGACGGTGAGCATTGGCACGAGATACCAATGACGGAAGTGACGCCGGGCGATTTGCTTTTGGTTCAACCGCACGCCATAGCCCCTGTCGATGGCGAAGTCGTTGAAGGCCATGGCAATATGGATGAATCCTTCCTGTCAGGTGAACCTTATGCTGTGCCTAAGACACCCGGTTCCGGGGTTATCTCGGGTGCCATTAACGGCGCATCGGCTTTGACAATCCGCGCAACTCGCCGCGTCAATGACTCGAGATACGCCAAGATCATGCAAGTGATGCAAGACTCGGCACAACGTCGTCCAAAAATGCGTCGTCTCGGCGATCAACTGGGAGCCCTGTATACACCTCTGGCACTCATTATCGCGATCGCAGCAGGCTGGCTCGGCCAAGATCCGATGCGTTTCTTGGCTGTGTTGGTAGTTGCCACCCCCTGCCCTCTTTTGATTGGTATTCCCGTAGCGATCATCGGCACCATTTCGATGGCTGCTCGACGAGGCATCATCATCAAGGATCCGGCAGCTCTCGAACAACTTGATTTAATCCGCGTTGCTATGTTTGATAAAACAGGCACATTGACCTATGGTCGCCCCTTGTTAACTCAGATTCATACCGGGCCTAAATGGAGTGAAGAGGCACTCCTCCGCTTTTTGGCCAGCCTGGAACAATACTCTAAACATCCACTCAGTTCGGCTATCACACAGGCTGCCACGGAACGTAAATTGGTTTTGCAAAATGTGGCCGAAGTTCGCGAAGAACCAGGAAAAGGGTTGCTAGGAAAAATTGATCAACATCGACTTGAAGTAACGTCGCGCAAAGCTCTATTGGCGAGAGATCCGGCAGCACTTAGCTCACTACCACCGACGCAAAGCGGATTAGAGTGTGTCCTGATCATCGATGATCAGTATGCGGGGACGTTTCAATTTCGCGATCAACCTCGCAGCGAAGGAAGAGACTTCGTCCATCATCTTGGACCTCGGCATCATATCGAGCGAGTCATCTTGATTTCGGGCGATCGCTTGGAAGAAGTCCAACATCTCGCTAATCAAGTTGGCATCAGCGAAATCTATGCTTCACAATCGCCAGAACAGAAATTGGAATTGGTGCGCAAAGAGACGGCCAAGCGAAAAACGTTTTTTGTGGGTGACGGTATCAATGATGCCCCCGCTTTGGCAGCCGCTACGGTAGGTATCGCTTTTGGGCAAGGGAGCGAAATCACCAGCGAAGCCGCCGACGCGGTGATCTTGGACAACTCGCTCGAGCGTGTCGATGAGTTGCTGCACCTTGGGCATCGCATGCGGACGATTGCCTTGCAAAGTGCGGTGGGTGGAATGTTACTGAGCATCATTGGCATGTTTCTCGCTGCTTTAGGTTGGCTACCGCCGGTCGCTGGTGCCATGGTTCAGGAAGCGATCGATGTCATCGCTGTGCTCAATGCGCTGCGGACAGCCTACCCACCCCGCAGCTTGAGCGATATCGAGGCTGATGGATGAAATTGTTCAGTTTATGGCGAGATCACCGTGCGTTTGCGGGCTGGTCGCAAGCAACGCACCTCAAGCCTCCGCTGCGAGCAAGCTTAGGAGTTAGACGAACTACTTGGCTAGCAGTACAACAATTTGCCAAGAGCAGGATGAGTCCATTTCTCCGCTGCTAGTGGCCCGTTGCTACTGGTTTGGTGACGCTGTGGTTCGTATGATAGAACCAATCCCCATTTGCGTTTGGCAATTGGTACGGAACCCTCTCCCTACACTCCTCATCAAAGCCCCTGAATTCTTATGGCACGTTCTGTTGTTGGCCCTTTCGCGATGGAAGCCCCACTTGGAATTGACCCTCGTCGGTCTTCTATCTTCCGAGCTGTCCATATGCAACAAAAGAAGGCAGCCGCCGTTCGCATTTTCTCCACCCCTATGGGCTTAACCCCAGAAGCCAAACGCGACTTTGCTACACAAATCGAGGAATTAAAAGAACTACGTCATCCAGGCATCGTACGCTGCTATGGCGGTGGCTTCGACAAGAAAGACGCTTATCTCGCCTATGAGTTTATCGATGGTGAATCGATCGATGTGCTGCTGAAGCGACGCGAACGTTTACCGTGGGAAACGGCGATCGATTATGCGTTGCAACTAGCCGAGACACTTCAATATGCACATGGCAGCGGTTGGCTTCATAACCGACTAAGAGCTGATAAGGTGATGGTATGTGCCGGAGGACTCGAGGTTAAGATTCTCGACTTTCGCAAAAGCGATGACTCACTCTGGATGGGCCCTGCGCCTATCACGGCAACTCAACGAATTTACGCCGCACCAGAATGCCAAGACGATTCATTG
>JBILTA010000363.1:0-5843 GCA_044371785.1 Pirellulaceae bacterium
TTTTCTCTGCGCGCGCAGATAACACCCCAGGTTCATCCGCCACCATTCGCGCCGGCGAATCTGTTACTGTCCATGAATTGCTCTATGGCTTAATGCTTCCCTCAGGCAATGATGCCGCTACCGCACTAGCGGAACATTTTGGCAATCGATTACATTCGAATGCGGACGATAAGAATCTAAGTAGTTACGACAATTTTGTCGCTGCCATGAATCGCGAAGCAGCACAACTCGGCATGAAGAATAGCTCGTTCCATAATCCGCATGGCTGGCCCCATAAAGAGCATTACAGTAGCTGCTTCGACTTGGCACTGCTCGCACGCAAAGTACTCGAAGCTCCGCTGTTGAGAGAAGTAGTCTCGACTCGTGAGTTCAGCTGCGAAACCCAAAGTGTCGAGGGCTATCGACGCAAACTTACCTGGAAGAACACCAACGAGCTCTTAGGAACTGAGGGCTATATTGGAGTAAAGACGGGCACCACCGATGCTGCCGGAGCTTGTTTGGTCTCTTGCAGCGTTCGGGATGGAAAAGATCTGATTGTTGTTACTCTAGGTTCAGCAGGCTCTGCTGCAAGATACGCGGATAGTCGAAACCTACATCGCTGGGGCTGGCTGAAACGGGCAAACCTCGGAAGGGATCGAGTCGACGTTAAGCCCCATTAGCTTCTTATACTAACTCGGTCCCTTCTTTGCGCAACGGCGGGAATCTAGAATCCGCTTTGTACGAGCGAAGTTGCATGAGCAAGTCCATTGGATCGGTGGCAGTCAAGACCATTGACCTATATTCAGGGCGTAGAAAACCCTCCTCCACCGCTCGATCAAAAAGCGAGAGCAATGGGTCATAGAAATTCGCGGTGTTGAGCAAACCGCATGGCTTATGATGAAGATCGAGTTGAGCCCAGGTTAAGATTTCGCAAAATTCCTCAAAGGTACCGAAGCCACCGGGCAGGGCGATAAATGCATCGGTGAGATTTGCCATGAGGGCCTTACGTTCATGCATCGTGTTAACGATGTGGAGTTCCGTGAGCCCAGAGTGCCCAACTTCTTTCTCTTGCAAGTGACTTGGGATAACTCCGATAACCTCGCCTCCATTTGCCAGAACAGCGTCGGCGACCACTCCCATAAGCCCGATATTGCCACCTCCATAAACTAGCCGTAATTGCTGTTGAGCGATCAACTTGCCCACAGCCGAAGCGACCTCGCGGTAGATGTTTTTTGTACCCAGCCTGGAACCACAGAATACACAAATCGACTTCATACTTCTCTGCTAATCATCTCTGAAAAGTCTTGATATGGCCTCTAATAGGTCGTCATGGCAACCGAACTCTCGGCCAAAGTGTACTCCATTTGGCTAGCGATCAAGTTAAACCACCAGCCGATCGGCATAAACCGTGGAAAATTCGGGCACAGAATCGTCTTTCCTGAACCCTTTTGTTCGGGGCTGATTCTCATTTCCTGACTCTTGCGGTATACCTTAAGTTACTGGGTTCGTTGCTCGACGAGATATTCGTCGACTGTGGAAACGATTGTCGGTATTGGAGGCCGTGATGGCCAAAAGCGATTCCCCAATAGATCACTCCGTCGAATGCGCCAATTATCTAAAAGCGCTCGCCGATCCAGTTCGATTGCAGATCGTTCGAGCCTTACAAAGTGGTCCTATGAGTGTGTCGGACCTGTCGATGCTGCTCGACATGGAAATGGCCAACGTATCCCATCATTTGCGGGTCATGTACCACGCTGATTTGGTGGGGACGGAGCGCGATGGCAAGTACATTTACTATCACCTGAACAAAGAGTTCCTAAAGAGCTCGGCTGCAGCAAAATCGCTGGACTTTGGCTGTTGCAAAATCGACCTTCGTAACTAGCCCTTGCAGAACAGTTAGCCATTCTAAAGAATATTAGAATGTTTCGATGGCACGATATTCTTTAGACTGGATGTTTCATGGCAACGGCACCTCGTTTCATCATGATCGGTGGTTTTTTGGGTGCGGGCAAAACGACCACTGTCGCCCGCCTCGCTGCACACTACCGCCAACTCGGGAAAAATGTTGCCATTGTCACCAACGATCAAGCGAGTGACTTGGTTGATACGCTGATGTTGCGATCGCAGGGGTTCCAAGTCGGCGAAGTAGCGGGCTCATGCTTCTGTTGCAACTTCAATGGACTCACTAGCGCCGTCGAATCGCTCAGCTCAGATCAACGCCCCGACATCGTGTTAGCAGAGCCAGTCGGTTCATGCACCGACTTAGTAGCTACGGTCATTCGACCACTTGAGAAAATTTACGCACAGCCTTTCGATATCGCACCCTATGGTGTGATTATTAAACCGTCGCACGGATTTAAGATTCTCGGAGGTGAAGGACAACGAGGATTCTCACCCAAAGCAGAATACATTTTTCGCAAACAAATTGAAGAAGCTGATTTCATCTTGCTCAACCGCGTTGATGAGCTCACACCGGCCCAAGTCGATGAACTGAGCAGTCTTCTCGACAAGGAATATCCGAGCATTCCCGTACTGCGATTGAGTGCCAAGTCGGGGACTGGCTTTGAAGCACTATGCGAATTCCTGGATCAACAAGGTGCGTTTGGTCAACGTGTGATGGAAGTCGATTATGATGTCTATGCAGAAGGGGAAGCTGAACTTGGTTGGCTCAACTGCCAGACGCAAATCCAATCCGCCCAGCCCCTTGAACTGGATCGATTTCTGCTAGCGTTAGTGAGCCGACTCCATCAAGTCCTGATCCACAAGTCAGCAGAAGCGGCTCACTTGAAAGTCATTGGAATGACCGATGGCGTATATGCGGTCGCCAACTTGATCAGCAACGAGACACAACCCGTTCTATCGCTATCATCGCATTGGACGGGGACAAGGTTTGACTTGGTACTCAATGCCCGCGTCGCGATCGATCCAGTGGAACTGGAAACGCTCATACGGGAAGCGTTGCAGTCCGAGGCAGAGGCGTTTGGGGCAACCACTGAAATTCACTCGCTACAATGCTTCCGCCCTGGACGGCCAGTCCCCACGCATCGGCTCCAATAGCCCTACGAGCACCCAAAAGAAGTATATCGAATACGATTTCGGTCAAATTCCACGAAACAATTCATTGACACATCGGAATATTCCGATATATTTAGTATGTCAGCGGGCTGAAGAGTGATGTCAAAAATCGTCACGATACTCTTACTCGCTTTATTTCGTAACTTTTAAATCGTAACATCACGATATCTCGATCTAATTTGGAGAACCGAAAATGCCCCTCAACACCATTTCACCAAAACACCTCAACGACACGGTTTGCGGCGGATGTTCGGTCGAACTGATCGATGTCCGAACCCCAGCAGAGTTCGGCGAAGTGCACGTGCCATTTGCCAAAAACGTTCCCCTAGATCGCCTAGATGCCGCCCAACTTGCCAAAGAATATGCAGGCCAAAACAAACCACTCTACGTCATTTGCCGATCCGGCAGCCGCGCCAAACAAGCTTGCGATAAGTTGATCGCCGCTGGTTGCACCAACGTTGTCAATGTCGAAGGTGGAACGCTCGCCTGGGATCAAGCCGGCCTGCAAGTCGTTCGGGGCAAGAAAGTTCTATCGCTCGAACGGCAGATGCGAATTGTGGCCGGAGGTTTGGTATTCGCGGGCGTTATGCTTGGCACGTTCGTTCACCCTTACCTTTACGGCCTCTCCGGTTTCGTCGGACTGGGCTTGGTCTTCGCAGGTGTCACGGATATCTGCCCCATGGCCATGATGATCGCTCGTATGCCTTGGAATCAAGTTAACAACAACGTTGCTTGTAGCACAAAGACAGCGCCGAGCAACTGAATTTAGTTTCAATCAGCACCCCATCGTTTTTCAAGAATCAAATTAAAAGGGGAATCACATGAGTCACGTTCAACACGTTTCCGCCAGCAATTTCAAAAGTGAAGTTCAGCAATCGGCTGTTCCCGTACTGATCGACTTTTATGCCGATTGGTGCGGCCCATGCCGGATGCTGGCCCCGGCACTCGAACGATTAGCAACCGAGTTCGCAGGGCGTATCAAAATCGTCAAGGTCAATGTAGACCGTGAAGCCGAATTGGCATCTCAGTATCAAGTGGAATCGATCCCAATGTTAGTCGTCATCGCCAATGGCGAGATCATTGGACAGGCAGCTGGATTGGTAGGAGAGGCCGATCTTCGTTCAGCCTTGAATCAGATCGCTCCAGTCAAGGTCGCTTAAACGGCCACAGTTGTCCAGCGACTATTACCAAAATGTGAGCGCGTCGCCCTGCCTTGCGGAACGATGAGCCAGACTCCACTCATCGTTCCGCTTTTCTTTGCCCCATCACCCCAACATTCGTTTTCGAATTCAAATGAGGCCTAACATGTTACTCAAACAATACTATCTCGGCTGCTTGGCACACGCATCGTATATGATTGCCGATGAACAGAGCAAAGAAGCGGCAATCGTAGACCCACAGCGCGACATCGAACAATATCTCAAAGATGCAGCTGAGGGTGGCTATTCGATCAAGTATGTCATTCTCACTCACTTTCATGCCGACTTCCTCGCTGGACACATCGAATTGAGAAATCGAGCGGGAGCCCGCATTGTCATGGGTGCTCAAGCGAAAGCGGAATTTGAAGTTCTAAGCGTCACCGATGGGCAGACCATCGACATGGGCAAGGTACGGCTCAAGTTCTTGGAAACACCAGGTCATACCCCGGAAGGCATTTCGGTCTTGGTTTATAACCTGAATAAATCAGACAGCAAACCGGAAGCGGTTCTAACCGGCGACACGCTCTTTATTGGTGACGTGGGGCGTCCAGATCTACTCGCGTCGATTGGTGTGACTGCGGACGAATTGGCTGAAATGCTCTATAGCTCTGTGAACCGCTTGCGTGAGCTTCCTGAAGAAACGCTCGTTTATCCCGCTCATGGTGCTGGTTCATTATGCGGCAAAGGGCTGAGCAAAGAAACTTTTTCGACGATCGGTGAGCAAAAGAAATTTAACTACGCGTTGCAACCGATGGGATTGAACGAATTCAAAAAGCTCGTAACAGCAGACCAGCCTGTTGCACCAGAATACTTCGTCTACGATGCCATCAAGAATCGACAAGAGCGAGATGACCTCGAAGCAACCATGCAGAAATCGATGCAGGGCCTGAGCGTTGACGAAGTGCTGGCGATGCAATTAAAAGGAGCTCAAGTTGTAGATGTTCGCGAAGCAGCCGATTATGAAGGAGCCCATATGCTTGGCTCGATCAACATCGGCTTGAAAGGCAAATATGCAACCTGGTGCGGTACGATTCTGAGCCATGATCAACCACTCGTTGTAGTGGCTGAAGCGGGCGAAGAAGAGGAAGCCGTTATGCGATTAGGACGGATCGGGTTCGATAACGTTGCTGGTTACCTCAAAGATGGGATGGCTGCACTCAACAGTCGCCCCGAGTTGGTCAATAAAATCGAACGCGTTACCGCACCCGCTCTCCATCAACTTCTAAGTGAAGCAAATCCGCCGCTTGTGCTGGATTGCCGAGCTGAAAAAGAATGGCTGGGTGGGCACATTGAAGGGAGCGTCAACGTTCCCCTACAGCAGCTGGCCAATCGAATGGATGAAGTTCCCGCAAACGTTCCTGTGGTTGTGCATTGCGAAGGTGGCTATCGATCCGCAATTGCCTGCAGCATCTTAGCCCAAGCGGGCCGCAAGAATATGAGCGATATGGTGGGTGGCATCAAAGCCTGGGTCGCATCCAAGCTACCGACCACTGCGGTCGAAGCATGTGGCACAGGTTGCGGATCGAGTTGTTCTAAATGATCTAACGTGTGAATAATCTCCGTTGTCCAGTATTCAATGAGTTTGTACCA
>JBILTA010000364.1:0-5822 GCA_044371785.1 Pirellulaceae bacterium
CTCGGCAGGGATTACTCGGACGCTGGAGTTTTTTTGGGGCGCTGGACTGCCGAGCTACGACACGAAAAAAGCCATGCTTAACTCTCGTTACGCATGGCTTCTATTTCATAATCGAAACGCGTCGACCGATCGTCAACGCATCGAAAAATTACAGTTGAGCAGGAGCAGCTTCAGCGGCTGGGGCAGCAGCAGGAGCTGCTTCTGGAGCAGCTTCAGGTGCAGCTTCTGTAGCAGCTGGTGTTGGAGCAGGAGCAGCTTCGGTTGTTACAGCGCCGCTGTCAACAACAGTGCTTCCGCAACCGGCACAACCGGTGGCAACTTCGCCACAAGCTGGAGCAACTTCGCAAGCAGGAGCGCAACCGCAGCTCTTCTTAGCAGCGCGGCGAGCCTTCAAGCGAGCCAACAAACCCTTCGAGCAGCTTGGTGGGCAAGCTTCTTCGCAGCATGGTGCTGGAGCTGGTTCGCAAACTGGTGCTGGTTCGCAAGCTGGAGCACAGGTTGTTTCGCAAGCTGGTGCACAACCGCAGCTCTTCTTTGCTGCCATCTTTGCACGCAGGCGAGCCAAAAGACCTGGCTTGCTGCAACCGCATGGATCTGGTTCGCAAGCAGCTGGTTCGCAAGCTGGAGCACATGCAGGTGCTACTTCGCAAGCTGGTGCGCAAGCTTCAGCAGCGCCACAACCTCGGTTGTGCAAGCGAGCGAGCAAGCCTGTGCGGCCGCCAGCAGCAGCACCACCGCCGCATCCCCAACCAGCTTCTACGTTACCGCTGTCCATCGACAGACCAGCAAACAACATTGTGGCGACGATCGCCATACCACCCCAAAAAGTTCGGTTCATCTAAGTTCAAACCCCCAATGTAGACAATAAACCTACGCCGAACTCAACCGTTGAGTGGCGTTATAAGTCGGGAAATCTTCCCAGCACTAACTTTGCCTTTATCTCCAGCACAATTGCCTAGGGATCAACTCGCAAACCCCTTATCCAGAACAAAACTCAGCGACACGTTGCTGTTGAAGTGCAGTGGGCTGTGGTGGGTAAGAGGTTTGAGGACATCGCAACCAAGTGGCCATCGCATTTAGCCGGTCAGCAAGGTGTAGCGATCAAATTGACTTTGGCAATAAAAATGACTGGGAAGAATAAGCAATTTGGATGACAAGTTACTATTTTGAGAGTCAAAGTCAACTAGGGATAGCTTCTCCTGCCCTGAAAACAGGATGTTATGGTTAAAATAGGGGGATTCTAGCCTGGATTTACCCCTCGTTGGAGCACAGCGGAGGCTAGGGCTCCATGGTACAAATTCCCTATATTTTCCTGGTTTAACCCGTATACCCAAGCTTGGGCAGCCCGCCGCGCAGGCTCCCAATCCAACCAATTTTCCCACCTGACCGCCTCGAACTGACCCATAGAACTGCCACGAACGGAAAGCGAGGTTCGATTCTCTGGCAATCATTTCAGGCCCTTGGAAATGGGGGAAATTCAGATTCCGTCCATTGCCGAGTGAATAAAGCACAGGAACAGTCCAGGATGGTGCGCTTGTCGATTTGATGTCTCGACACGAATAATTGCTACGACCGACAGATTGAGTTAGGGTGCGGGGTGAACCGACCCAAATTTTGCCTGTCTAAACGCAGCGTTCGATAAGCGGTACCTAGGATTGCAGAGAACTCTAATTGTCTTTGGGTTGGAAGTGAGTTTGCCATCATGCCGATTTTGGATCGAGAATTAGACCTGTATCCGAACGACCTATTGGATCGTCCGGTCGAGGTAGTCCCGCCAGATGGTAGCGGCGACGAAAGCCAAAGCAAATGGTTCGCCATGTACACTTTGGCGCGTTATGAGAAGAAGCTCATGCGTCAATTGTTGGATCGACGCATTGCGTATTATGCTCCCGTGATTTCAAAGCGTTATCGATCAGGTGCTGGGCGAGTTCGTACCTCGTACATTCCGCTTTTCTCCAATTACGTGTTTGTAAACGGTACGGAAGAGGATCGTTTCAACGCCGTCTCGACGGGTAGTATCAGTCGTTGGATGCCTGTAAAGGACCCAACTCGTTTGATCACGGACTTGCGTCAGATTCGCAATTTGATTGCAACCGGTGTGCCGATTACCCCCGAAGCTCGCCTCGAAGCGGGCGATAAGGTGCGCGTACGCACTGGAGCCTTTGCAGGCTTTTACGGTGTGGTGACCAAACGCCAAGGCGAAACCAAACTCTTAGTCTACGTCGACTTCATGGGCCAAGGCGCTTCCGTCAATCTCGACGATTGCCAGTTGGATCCGTGGGAGTAGCACGGCAGTCCCCTTTCGTGCAGATAGTAGCACGGCAGTCCCCTGCCGTGCCCGGGTCTGGTACCACCTCGTTCTCCAAACACGGCCGCCCTGCATCACGAACGCAGCTACGACTTCATAGTAGCACGGCAGTCCGCTGCCGTGCCTGGGTCTGGTACCACCTCGTTTTCCAAACACGGCCGACCTGCATCACGCCGCAGCCATGACTTCATGTCGTGGCTGCGGAAGTTACGGCGTGGCTAGCTGATGGAGCCACTCCCCAATTCATGCTCGGCAGAGATTACTCGACAGCTGGATTTTTCTTGGACGCTGGACTGCCGAGCTACTACATGCTCGGCAGAGATTACTCGACCGCTGGAGTTTTCTTGGCCGCTGGACTGCCGAGCTACTACAGGCTCGGCAGAGATTACTCGACCGCTGGAGTTTTCTTGGACGCTGGACTGCCGAGCTACTACAGCACCTCTACAAACTTCTCTATCTGTCGCTCGCGTGAGAACACTTCGCGATAAACGCGAAAACAACGTTCTCGCATCTCAGCCAATTCATCGGGGCGATCGGCAATCATCCGCAACTGAGCGGCGACGTCCGACACATTATCTTTTGTCAGTACCCAGCCCAACTCGTATTGCCGAATCCATTTCGCAATAGCCGAATCTTCTGAGCCAGAGAAAATCACTCCGCGACCCGATGCCAAGGCGCCAAAAAACTTCGATGGGACAACGGTACCAGTCCATTCAGGTCGCAATGAAACCAGATGAAAATCACAAGCTCCTAAACGCTTTTCCAAAACATCTTCCGGTGCAAATCCTTGGAAGCTGATGTTGGAATCGGTGGGCTGAACTAACTTTTCCAATTCGGCTAATCGTGGACCACGCCCAGCGAAACAGACATGGATCGAATCTTGTTGTAATTGCCGAGCGAGCGCGACAAAATCCTCGAATTGATGCGCTCGACCAAGATTGCCCGAATAGAGCAAACCAAGTTTGGCTTCACCAAACATATCGCGACGGGTGTCGGGATCAGCGACAGTGATTGTATTTGGTTCAACGAGGCTCCAAGGTGTAATCGTGATCGTTTTTGCTTTGGAACCATAACTTGCGAGCAATTCACGCATGCAAATGCCGAGATCAGCGATGACATCGCAGCGTCGATAAGCTCGCCGCAGGAACCAACGAATGATGATCGTCAGCGGTGAGCGATTGCTGAGCATGCCTTCGGCAATGGGGGCTTCGGGGTAAACATCATGGCACCAATGGATGATGGTGCTTCTAGGACGCAGGATGCGCCAGGGAATTGAAACCAGAACACCTAGGGTAGGATCGGTGCCAATGATGACGACTTCATTGCGTGAACGCGGAGTGACGAGAGCTCGCCAGGTCCAGGCCCAGAGCATGAAGAGCATGTTGAATATGCGACCTTTATTGCTGGCTTGTTTGAAGTTGGGCCTGTAGACACGATGGATAAAAACTTTGTACCACGTTTCGACTTTCGGCAAAGGTAGGGCATTATTATGGCAGCTGCGAATGGAGGGCATCGCAGTGACATCCCAACCCTGCTGGGACATCGACTGCGCGAGGTCCGAGTAGAGTCTCGCACTGATGACATCATCAGGGTGAAAGTAGTGATAGAGCAGAATGAGCCGAGGTGTGGTATTGATCGGAGTCATCCTAAAGAAAGCGAACGCCGTTGCTCACTTGGAAATTTGTGCCGAAGAGAATGTATTCACTTAGTGTTCTATTTTTTGGGTCGTCTTCCAAGCTCAAACTGGAATGGAAGATGCTGAATTTTTCCGAATACCTCTACAATCATCACAATTGGAACGACTGCCCCCACCGTAGCCATGACTTCATATCATGGCTACGGAAGTTATGGCGGGGCTAGACCGCGGAAGTTACAACAACTCCTCGCGCGCCACGAGCGCAGCTGTCCGCTAGCAACGGCGGAGTCTATCCCACCCACGTGTTTATCCCGTCGCCTGCTCGGCAGCAAATAGTACCCGCCGCAGAATGGTACCAGTCGCGGACTGCCGAGCTACTACCCGGCAGCGATTGTTACCAGCCCCAAAAATGCATGCTAGACTATCAAATATCTCTCTGATTTCGCTTCCCACCCTTTTGGGTATGGTCAAATCTATGAACATTTGCTGTATTGGTGCAGGTTACGTCGGTGGTCCCACGATGGCGATGATCGCCTACAAATGCCCTGACATTCAGGTCACGGTCGTGGATCTGAATCAAAAGCGCGTGGATGCCTGGAATTCGGACCATTTGCCCGTTTATGAGCCAGGCCTTGACGAAGTGGTCAAAACGGCTCGTGGTCGCAACCTGCATTTCTCGACCGAAGTTAATGCGGCCATCAAAGCGGCCGACATGATTTTTATCGCCGTCAATACACCGACCAAGACGTTTGGTACCGGAGCGGGTCGCGCAGCGAACGTCGAGTTCGTGGAAAAATGTGCGCGGCAAATCGCCGAAGCTTCATCAGGTCACAAGATCGTTGTCGAAAAGTCGACCTTGCCAGTCCGTACAGCCGAAGCGGTCAAGCGAATCTTAGAGAACTCGAGTAATGGTACGAAGTTTGACGTTCTCAGCAATCCCGAGTTCTTAGCAGAAGGAACAGCGGTTCATGATTTGCTCAATCCAGATCGAGTGTTGATTGGCGGTGAATCGGAAGCTGCGATTGGACGTTTGGTTGATGTCTATGCGCATTGGGTACCCAGAGAGCGGATTCTCACGACCAATTTGTGGAGCAGTGAGTTATCGAAGTTAACCGCGAATGCTTTTTTGGCGCAGCGTGTTTCGTCGATTAATGCGATTTCCGCGTTGTGTGAAGCGACTGGAGCAGATGTCGACGAAGTAGCGAAGGCGATAGGAACCGATTCACGTATTGGACCGAAGTTCCTAAAGTCATCGGTCGGATTCGGTGGCAGTTGCTTTCAGAAAGACATTTTGAATTTGGTTTACTTGTGTGAGCACTTTGGATTGCGCGAAGTGGCTGAATATTGGGAGCAAGTGATCCGGATGAACGATTACCAGAAGCGTCGTTTTTGCGAGCGGATGGTGCGGACGATGTTTAATACGGTTTCGAATAAGCAGATTGCTATTTGGGGCTTTGCGTTTAAGAAGGATACCAATGACACGCGCGAGTCGGCTGCGATTTATGTATGTCGCGATTTGTTGAATGAGCGTGCGAAGTTAAAAATCTATGATCCGCAGGTATCGGAAGAGCAAGTACGTCGCGATTTAGTGGAAGTGTTCTCGTATCCTAATGGTACGATTACAGACCAAGAGCGAGCTTTAATTGCCGATCATGTGAGTGTTGTCTCTTCGGCTGAAGAGGCTGCTCGTGGTGCGCATGCTATTGCGGTCTTAACCGAATGGGACGCGTTCAAGCATTTGAATTATGAATCGATCTTGCAATCGATGTATCGTCCAGCGTTCTTGTTTGATGGGCGTAATTTATTGGACCATCGCCAACTTACTTCAGTAGGTTTCGAAGTGCACGCCATAGGTAAGACGGTATCGTAGTACGGCAG
>JBILTA010000365.1:0-5818 GCA_044371785.1 Pirellulaceae bacterium
TTCTTGATAAGTCAAATTGGCATAATCAACCTGAGCATCTCGCTTCGCTCGAGCTAAGTCGTCGTGATACTCTTTCTCGACCGCTTCGGTGGAAGCACCTTCGGCGAGTCCCGCCAACGCGACTTGATATTTTTTCCAAGCGTTCGCTTCGGCAACGGCCTTGGTGACTTCGTGCGTTGTAGCGGTCGTACGAATACGTTGCTCCGATGAGTCGATAGCGCGACTTAATTTGCTACTGGATGTGTCGGTGCTTGCGGCGGCGGTACCTTCGCGTGTTGTCACCGAGGAAGCGAGTAGAGTATCGGGGTCCTTAACATCTTCTACAAACTTCACATCGGCATCCGCTTGTTTATTTGCTTCCTCCTTTGAATCAAACCAACGGGTGACTTGGCGAGCTGCATCGATGATAGACGTTGCCACGATCTTGGCGGTTCGAACCGGAGCGTACTGTGTTACCCACGTCCCACTGGCATTGGTAGATGCACTATCGCTCTTCATCGACACCCGCCACAATGCAGCTCGAGCGCGACAGGAAGTTGCAGTGTGGGCCCCACATATTTCGCGGTACATCGTATTTCATGACACCGAAGCCAACGGAGTACATGGTGACAACGGCGGCGAGGGTTTGATTGCTGCAATCCGGGAATTGGTAGAGCAAGGGACATGGTTCGACGCGGGGCACTATCCAAATCAATATGGACTGACCGTACTATCGCGTGATCCTGCCGATAAGCCACCGCGCTAGATTTGGTTATGGCCGCCAGGCTTTGGGCCCGGCACCGAGATGTTTGAGATGTTGCAAGAAATCGGCGTGACCGAGCGACCGAATTGCACGTGTAAATCGACGGCGCTACAGATGGATCGCTGGGGCGTGGCGGGTTGTCTTGAGGAACCCAATTTCAAATGGATCTTGGATCAAGTCAATCACAACGCCGTCAACTGGTCGTGGGCAGGGAAGCTTCAAATTGCGGAGACTGCAGCACTCGATACTAAGAACTGGAAACTGGCTTGGCGTTTGAATCCACTTGATTTGAATCGTTCGTTAATTGAAGAAGCGATCCGTCGCGCTGAAATGAAAGGGTATGTGTAATGCGATTTCTCTGCTTATGTCCCACTTACAACCGTCCCTGGCGGCTCTTGGAAGAATCCCTTGATTGTTTTCACTCTCAGGTCCATAAGGATGCATTCCTACTGATCTACGATGATCTCGGCGTATTCCCCGAACAACGTCACGACAACTGGGCCCTAATCTCAACCACTACCCGCGAACCTGGCATCGTCGAAAAATACAACCGAATGCTCGATCTCGCTCAACAATTCGGCCGCTTCGATGCCCTTGCTCTCTGGGATGACGATGACATCTACCTACCCAACCATCTCCATTTCCACGCTCAAATCCTTAAAGACTACGAACTCAGCTACCCCAGCAGAGTTTGGAGCACTTACACAGGCCAACGTCTTATCGAACCCTCCGGCGGGCGTTTCTGGGCGTCATTAGCGTTTCGATGCGATGCATTCGCGTGAACAGGCGGATTTGTCGTGACTAGAAGAGCGGATTTTGATCAGCAGAGTTTGGGGAGGTGGTTACGGGAATGTACTCGCGGAGAGCCTAATCGACTCGGCGAGCCGACGTACGTATTTCGCTGGAGTGATACAGGGTGTCGGCATAGCCAATCGCAGATGAAACACGCACTTGATGAAGAATGGTACACCTCGAAAGCTGCCTTCTATCACGGCAACTGAGAATACTTCATTCAGAAAAAACACAGACGATTAACGAAGTCATTGAGGAAATTGCTTGCAAAATGGGGCGGATTCAAAGCAGCAAAAATACGGCCTCGGTTCTTTGATATGCCTAAAGTTCCAACCTGACTATTGTCGAAAGGCAAACTCGAAACGAGTTAGCCAGATTCTCTGTTTCGTCTCATTGGTTTGGCAATTTATCCGAATTTGCTACGCTTGTATTGGCATTCGATTCACATTGTCGTTGATCGTTTTCTCGTTACGGTCATCATTCAGGGAGCGTATCGCTCATTCGGGTGCCCGTATACGCCAGTCATGCTTTCGCCCCCACTTCTTTCCCGGTTGCCAAGGCTAATTTCATTTTCGCTCCCCACCGGGGAAAGCATCCCGCTAAGACATTACGATGGCGTCGTGTCGCCGCTTTTCAGTCAATCCCGCCTCGACATGACAACGCATCAACGTCCTTCGAGCATCACACATTGCAACATCTACTGAGGTTCCGCCGGATTGCGGCCGTTCTACTTCGGTCACGTCTCTTGTCCGGCGGTTCTAGGATCGGAAGAATTTTTCCGCCATCACCATTCCAAAAAGGAACAGTACTGCGAGCAATACACCAACTCCTAGTCCAAGCAACGATGCCAAAGTCCGTGAAGCGAAATAACTTGCACCAATCCTTCCACCGATGGTTCCGCCAAGGACTGGAAAGAGAATAAACGAAATTAGAATAACACGTTCCGCAGTGATTCCGTATCTCATGGTTCAGTGAGGACTCCCTTACTGTAATACAATCACCGTTCCACCAACTACCAAAATCGTACTGCCAACTACGGTTCCGAATAACTCTGGCGACATTGTCATTTGCACAAGAAGCTCGTGCGTGAGACCTCCGCGGAAGAGCTTATCGCTCTGCCCGCGAAGTGCCGCACCTAAATGAGTTGCTTCGTGCCAAGCAGTTGAACGTGCGAATATACTTTTTCCAGTCGTCCCTTGTATTCGGAATGCAGCCCGAGCACCATGATTCGCGCGTTCATACATTGCACTGAAGAAACCATTTGTTTTGTGGAACGTCGTGTTATTTGCCAATGCCTTGACTATTTCATCAACAGATGCCGTCTTTACACCAAGACGCTCGGCAAACCAGTTGTATCGTGTTAGACGTTTCGCAAACTCCGGACTCTGAACTTGATCGAGGTAAAAATCCTTAAGGGCAGAGTTTCGCAAACCTGGAACAGGTTTATCAGCAATACCAAAGAGTCCTTGGGCTGTTCCCTTTGGGGCATCATCTAACACCTTTTCTAACGGAACACTATCCGCATTGTCAAGTAATTGCGTAGCCTTGGATGCCGCTTCGGCTGTTTCATTTGCAAATTCGCGTGCGGTCTTTAGAGCCAACTCGGTACTTTCTCGACCTACCTTAGAAGTTAGACGAACGCCCGCTGAGAGCAATTTGGCTGACCCTGCGGACGCTCCTTCCATTAAGACTTCATCCATCAAGGGAGTGCCTGTTACCGCGAGCTGTGCATGTCCAGCGTTTAATTCCAGAGCCTTATCTCGGGCAAGCGATTGCAAGTAGTCAATGCCTTGTCTATCCAGTGAATTGCCAGTAATGATGGCTGGCGTTCCAGGGACTGCATAATTCCCGTAAGACACAAGAGTAGGAATACTACTTTCACCGACCCACCCCAGAATGAAAGCTTCATCCGCATGTGGTGTCGGTTCGATTTTCTTGATCGTATCATGAGCTGCTACCGCAACTCCTCCGGCAATGACATCCACCGCCCAGCCCCTGATTGCTTTATGCATCCAGAGTTCAACCGGCGATTGCAGGCCAGTTCCAAAAACTGGCGACGATTTTATCGCGTCCCGATAAAGAACGATATTGTCATTTACATATTCCGCAGTCGACGGTTCCTCTGGGCGCTCAGGGGTGTCACTTTCCTCTTCATCTTCTTCGCCAAACCAGTTGAAGTTCAGGAAGCCGCCAATACCACCATATCCTCCATAGGTAGTTTCTGTATTGCCTTGCCCGATTCCCTCTTCCCATCCCGTTCCCTCCGGCTTGTCACTCAGTAAATTCACAATCCCATTTTCCCAGTTCGCATACACATTCGAGGTTGCGACGTTATAGGTTTCTCGAGATTGGCCTTCAGTGAAGAGTAAGTCGGTGCGTGATTCGCGACTGGAGAGTTGCCAATCTTCGATTGCATCAAGCATCGCTGCATCATGCGCGGCTTGGGCATTAGCACGTGATACAGAAAAAGCAGCTTGAGCATTGGCGGCGGTGATGGCTTTGACGGTCCAAGGTGTGGTTCCTAAATTGGTCGAGGCGCTGAGGGTGTTGGCCCAGGAGGTGTCGCGGGCAGCGTAGTACTGCGCGTCGCGAGTTTTGATCGCGCTGCGGCGCGTGGCCCCTTCGACACCTGTGTCGCCGTTGGATGATTCTGAACCGTACTGGGCATCGAGCGATGCGACCGCTTGATCGTAGGTGCGTTCAGCTCCTGCGATGGAAGCTTCTTTGTCTTTGGTCGCTTGGGCTAACGTAGAATTGAGCTGCGTCAAGGCAGCTTGCTCGGCGCTCTTGCGGGCGGCTTCCGCATTAGCGGTCGTTGTGCTATGAGCACTGTTGGCATTGTTGACCGCAGTCGTGTGAGCGGATTCGTTACCTGTGAGTTGCTTCTGCAAATCGGCATCCGATAGCGCAATCTCTTTATCGCGATCCGCTCGCATCGTCGCTTCGGCTGCGGTTTCGCTGATGTTCATTAACGTCGAAAGATAGTGCTCACGGGCTGTAACGGTTGTCGTTTCATACGTTTGAATCGCTGTCCCAACGGTCGATGCATAAGCAACACCTGCTGTCTTGATACCGGTCGCGCGAAGCAGGATGTTGGCAGTGGTACTGTTGGTATAAGCGGCTTCGATGCCGCCAATATCGACGCTCCACTGCAGATAGTTCGGTATCTCGTTCTGCCACCACAATGCTTTGTGATCTGCGATACTGGCTTGTGAGGCATCGGCTACGAGGAGCGATGTATTGGCCAGCGACCGACGTACATTGCCACGTGCCACTAGATCGCCCGCTGTATGTGTCCCCCAAGCCTGTGCGGTGTTATTGCGCCACACGTTGTCGGCGGTAGTGATCGCTTTGCGCAGATCATTCTCCGCGTGAGTATACAGCAAGGTGCGAGCCCCAATGATCGGAGCCGCGGTGTCGGTATAGGCTTTCTCATCACCGGCTAAATTGGTGACGTAGGTCTTACCCGCTTGTCCCATGTCGGTGATGGCATCGGCTACCGAACCAATCTGTGCCACACTTTCGGTGTAAGTTAAATTGGCATAAGCAACGCGCGAGTTACGCGTTACTTGCGCTAAGGCATCTTGATACGCTTTATCGACAGCGGTCGTTGCAGCCCCTTCGTCTAAGCTGGCCAGGGCAACTTGATATGCTTTCCAAGCGGTTGCGGAATCGACGGCTGAGCTTTTCTCGATAGCTGCCGATGTGCTTTGGATGTTTGAACCTGAAGTGTCTAGGTCCGTGTTCAAATCGTTTGAGGTATTTGTACTCGACGTGGCATGCTGATTCTCACGCTGGGTTACGGCAACTGCTAGTTGTGTCTCCGGTGCGGCGATCGATTGGATGTATTGCACATCCGCATCGGCCTGGTCATTATCGCGCAACGTTCGATCGAGCCAGGCTGCAATCTGCCGGCCTGCATCGACGAAGGCGGTGGTCGTAATCATGGCGGTACGAGCAGGAGCATATTGTGATGCCCATGAACCACTGGCGTTCGAAGATGTCACATCGCCGCAATTCCACAAGAGAACACTGCCGCCTGATTGCACGCTCGATGTCACCCACCCAGCTTGAGCAGCCGCTTGGGCACCCGTACGCGTTGCGTCCGCATTGGCGAAGGCAGTAATCCAATTGACATCCGCGACGCCCGTACTGGTCAAAATGGTGCGCAGCGCGTTGGCACTCGCATTATCCGCTGTCGTGATTGCAGCGTTGGTTCCCTGGGTATGAGGTACTGTTAGGCCATTGATGGTCGATGTAAACGTTGACTCAAGCGTATTGGTG
>JBILTA010000032.1:0-17597 GCA_044371785.1 Pirellulaceae bacterium
AGATTCGGTAAAAGTTTTGGAACGGATGATCGCAGAGTTTCCCAACAGCGCGTTGCGCAGCAATGCTGAATTCAAGATTGCACAGATTTCAGCCGCCGAAGGGGATTTTGATGCTGCTTTGATGCGGTATCGCAAAGCACTCGATGCTCAGCCAGATCCGAAACTGGAAGGTTATGCTCAATATGGAAAAGCGTGGAGTCTATTGCAGCAGCAAAAATATGATGAAGCTGTGGTTGAGCTTGATGCCCTCATCAGTAAAAACGAAAACCCAGCCGTGGTGACTGAGGCAAAATTGGCTCGTGGAATTGCGTTGCGACAAGCAGGCAAGCTAGAAAATGCAGTCAACGCGTTGACCGACTTCTTGCAGGGTAAGCCAGAAGGAGATCGTTTGGGCCATGGGCTCTACGAGTTAGGATTAGCTCAAACTCAGACCAAGCAATTTGCTCAGGCAGCGGAATCTTTTCAACGGATTCGCGCGGAGTTGCCAAGCTATACGGCAATGGACAAAGTGTTGTATGAATTAGGTTGGGCTTTGAAGTCTTTGCAAAAAGATGATGAGGCAACAACTGTCTTTGCGGATCTCATCAAACGTACTGCCGATTCGCCATTGGCTGCAGAAGCACATTATCATTTGGCACAGGTCGATTACGCGAAAGGTACTTACGATAAAGCGGCCGAACATTATGTTGCCGCAGTTAAGGGGGCTAGCGACGATAGCCTCAAACAGAAAGCCTTGTACAAACTTGGCTGGTCTTATTATCAGCAAGAGCAATATGAGCCTGCCAGCGAGAAGTTTGCTGAGCTAGCAAAGTTGGATGCTGAGGGAGCGATGAAAATTCCTGCTCTCTTTATGTCGGGCGAATGTGAATTCAAACGAGATCAGTTTGATAATGCATTGGAGTTTTATCAGCAGGCCCGTGAGGCACTTGAGAAGTTGAGTGACCGCAAGTCGATTCCGAACCAAGTTCAGGTGCTTACCTACTTGCATGGTGCACAGTGCTTGCGAGAAGCGAAGAACTGGGGCGATATGGAGAAATGGTTGCAGGTAATTCTTGATCGCTACAGTGACAGCGGCTACATGGCTCAGACGATGTATGAGATTGGCTTCTGTTATCAGAACCAAAACAAAACCAATGAAGCGATCAAGGCGTATAGCGATGTGGCTGATAAATATCGCACCGAAATCGCGGCTCGGAGTCGCTTTATGCTGGGCGAGCTTTATTTTGGACAACGTGATTTCGCGAAAGCAATTCCCGAGTTCCAGCGGGTAATGTACGGTTATGGTGGTGAATCTGCCCAGCCGGAAATCAAGAATTGGCAAGCCCGCAGCGCTTTTGAAGCAGGGCGTTGCAGTGAGGTTTTAATCGCCGATTTGAGCGGCGAAAAGAAGACTCGAGCGGTAAAGATCGCTAGCGATTTCTATCAGTATGTGGTGGATAAACATCCGCAACATGAATTAAATGATAAAGCAGAATCGCGACTTGCGGCCTTGAAGCAACTATAATCAAAAGACCTGTCGCGTCATTTGTTGGCCGCAGGCTGATGGCATTGGTGTAAGTTCGGGCATCACCTGGGAGTCACAACGAATGCGCGATGCGAAGTGGCCGCAATGGATTCGATGGGTAAGTATTCTCGTTGTTCTTGCGTTATCGGCAGAATATGCGGGTGCCCAAGAGGATGCTTCCGCCGATAATGAGGCGCGAGTCGTCGATGCGGCCGCCTTAAGCGACTTGACCAAGCCCGATACCGCTTCAGAGAAAAACGCGAATACGGTCATGCAATCTGGGATCAACTTCCTAAGCCTCTTGATCAGTGGCGGCTGGATGATGATCCCTATTGCATTGATGAGTGTGCTGGTGGTTACAGTGACACTAGAACGAGCCTTTGCGTTGAGGCAAGGGAGAATCATCCCAAGCCGATTGATCCGTGGGCTGCAAGATTTGAGCACGGTCGATGATAGTTTGGATCCCGTAGCAGCTTACAAGCTGTGTCAACGTTATCCATCGGCCGCCGCTTCGGTCATCAAAACGATGCTATTGAAAATCGGCCGCCCCCATGCAGAGATTGAACATGCGGTTGCTGAAGCAAGCCAACGAGAAGCGGATCGACTCTACGCGAATGTGCGATGGTTGAATATGGCCACTGCCGTGACGCCGCTGATGGGCTTGCTCGGTACCGTGTGGGGGATGATTGAAGCCTTTCATGCGACAACACAATTGGTACCTGGCCAAGACCGTGCCGAACAACTGGCTGGGGGCATCTATGTTGCTCTCGTGACTACCTTGGCAGGCTTGATGGTCGCGATTCCATCCGCCGTCTTCGCGCATTTCTATGAAGGAAAGATCACGGCCGCATTTCGAAGACTCGACGAATTGTTGTTTCAATTCCTGGCTCAGATCGAACGCTTTGAAGGTGAAAGTCGTTTTGACGGTCAGGAAGTGAAGCCAATCTCTACCAATGAACGCGAACGAAGTGCTTTAGCCAAACCACCTGTGTCCAATAGCGTTCGTCCAACACCGCCACCCCCTCCACCGATCACTTCAACGTCCAAGACAAGTGCCGAGAAGATTCGGCAGAAACCTTAGGCTGGAGTTGAGGGAAGTATCATGGCCGTTCAAGTCAAATCAAGCCAAGCTCTTTCAGCGTTGAACCTTACGCCGTTGATCGACGTCGTTTTTCTTCTTTTGGTTTTCTTCCTGGTGGCTTCCAGGTTATCTGAAGAGGATCGAAAGTTGGATGTTGTCTTGCCATCTGCAGGCAGTGCGCAGCCCATGACAGCTGAGCCGCGCGAGATCATTGTTAGTGTGGATCAAGCGGGAAAGTTCTTCTTGGATGCAAAAATGGTTTCCGAGCAGGAATTGAAGCGTATCTTGGAGCGAGCCGTAGCAGATAATCCTGCGCAGCAGTCCGTTATCATTCGCGGAGATCGCCGAGCAGCGTTTCAATACGTCGTCACCATAATGGATTTGTGCAATCAAGCAGGCGTAACAAACTATTCCGTCACTACAGCGGAGGGCTCATAAGTGGCGCGAATCGGTCGCATTATTCAAGAGGGAAATCCAGAGAAATCCGAGTCGTACGTGGCGCTGGATGGTGCCATGGTTGTGCTGGGAGGCGTGTTGTTATGGATGGTGGCGACGCAGTTGCGTTTCGACGATAATCGCTGGCAATACAACGCTTGGACCTACCTCATCGCAGTTCCGACCATCTTGGTTTTGATCTCCGTTCTAATGCGATTTGTCGTTGGTAAGTTTGTGGAACGTTCGATGCAGGTTGCTTTTTTGTTGAGTGTGACCATGCATCTAATTCTGTTGTTAGCAGCTGTCAATGTCATCATCTTTTCGAAGTGGTGGCCTGATATCTATGAAGCTATCTCACAACAAGTCCCAAAAGAGCAAACGGCTAAGCAATACTTTACAACGGCTAATGCGCAATCGGTAACCGGTTCACGTTCCTCCCGTCCCGACTATTTGCGTGCGGTTGAAACGGAGCATGAAGCAACGGAAGAAGAGTTGACGGCCGATGGTGCCATGCAGTTGGCCGTTCAAGAGCAATCAGAACTGCCCACACTACAGCCAGATGAAAAACGTAATCAAAATGTACAAGCCGCTTTGATGGAAAGAGCAGAGATTGTACCAACGGCCCCATCCAATGAGCCTCGAATGGCCGAGTTGTCACGTTCGCGACCCGAGTTAACTCGGCCTGCTAATCAAAAAGTAGACATTCCCGAAATGCGTCCACCCAGCAGCTCAAGCGAACCGGCTGAATCGAATTTGAGTGAGGCCTTGTCATCCTTATCACGAGCGGAATCGAATACGCCTCAAACACTCGTTCAGTCGCCTCAGTCGTTGAGTATTCCCGAACCAATGGCGACAGCCGACAATGTCCGTCCCACGCCTGTAGCACGAGCCGAAACACGCTCTCCTACACCGCAAGAGATGGCGGTCACAGCGGGACGGGAAGTGTCACGGGAATTGGAGAAGGCCGCGACCTTGCGCAGTCCCGCGTCACGCTCTGCAGTTCCACGCGTCATGATTCCAGATCGATCAGCCAAAGCGATGGAAGAAGCTCCGGCCACTGAACCAACAGCAGAGTTAGCGGAGAGCATGGCGCGGACTGAGACGACCCGAACGGCCCGTGGAAGTTCTAGTGCACAAACACCGCGGCCAATCAGCTCGGCTGTCGACATCCCGAGCGCAACCGCGATAAACCAACCTCGGTCAAGCAATGCGACCACTGAGCGCAATCGCGAGGCCGTTTCGCCTGCAAGCAGTGTAGGTGCCATAGCTCCAGAGATGCGTTTGAGCAAATCGGCTCCTAATGTTCCTCGTCGTTCGGGAAGTATCCGTAGTCCCATTGCGACGCCCAACGACAGCGGTGGGGGAGATTCGGCAACCAATGACAATACCGCTGAGACGCTTGAGAGTTTAGCAGAGTTTGGAGCAAGTACACCATCGCGCAGTGGAAGAGGGAGCGGCGGGAGTGGTGCGGCCGTAAATCCACTGGCGAATAATATGACCGAGGGGTTTTCTACCGATAGCGCTTCAGCCACTCGCGAATCATCTCTCCCTTTCCAACGCAAGGGGCGGGATGCAATTGCAGAAGCGAGTCAAGGTGATTTAGGTGGTACCAGTGCGGCCCCGCGTTCACAAGGAAAAAAGCTGAGCGGTAATGCGGTGCGGCGGCCAGGCAGTAGTGCGAAGATTGATATTCCTAAAGTGCCAGGTCGCAGTGATAGTGCGGAGATGGATGCCTCCAAGCTGGCGAATAAGTCCGATAGTAGCGCGGAAGCGACCGAAGGTGACAACGATAAGCCTGATGCTGCTGAGGTCGCCTTAGATTTGGTGAGTGAAGTGGATCGACAAGAGCCGAACTCTGTTGCTGCCGATCGCGTGTTGGAAGTAGATGCGGCAGATGGCGTCGGCGGATTGATGAAAAATGCGGAAGGTGGTAATCGATTGACGGAGCGTAAGTCGATGCAACCGTTGAGTGTTCCGCAAGAGTTGGTAACGCAACGATTTATTCGTGATGCTGCAGGTGCACCGCGAGCGGTTGGTAGTTCTATTCCCATACCGCGACCAGCGTTTCAGCAACGCATCGATCGCATAAGGCAAGCGGATGCGTCACCATCGAATGGTCCAGCGGGCCCGCAAACTGAAGAGGCGATTGAATTGGGGCTAGCCTTTTTAGCGCGGACGCAGCGCAAAGATGGGCGTTGGCGGTTACAGGACTATGACACCGAAGTTTTGATTCGTAGCGATACTGCGGCGACAGCCCTGTCAGTGCTTGCGTTTCAGGGAGCAGGTTATACGCATAGGCAGTTCAAATATGCTCCTAATGTTGCCAAAGGGATCGCGTTTTTGGTGGCGAATCAAAAGCCGGATGGTGATTTGTATGTACCACAGGATCCTGCTTCAGATCAAAACGGTTGGTTGTATAGCCATAGCATTGCCGCATTGGCATTGTGCGAAGCCTACGGGATGACCCAAGATCCCGCCTTGCGCGAACCTGCTCAGCGGGCTGTACAATTCATGGTGAATTCACAAGATCCACAGTATGGTGGTTGGCGGTATCGACCTGGACGAGGGACTGATACAAGTGTGACGGGTTGGTTCATGATGGCGCTGCAAAGTGCTCAGCTAGCGGGCTTAGAAGTGTCTCCGTCGACTGGTGCGGGTGTGCAACGTTGGCTGGTTGCGAGTCGAGGTGAAGGACCCGATGAATACCTGTATCGTTACAATCCCAATGCGGCCAATACACCTGCACAACGCCACGGCTTGATACCGAATCCGACGATGACAAGTGTGGGTCTTTTGATGAGTTTGTACAACGGTGGCAAAAAAGAGAGCCCGGAGATGATTCGGGCTGCCGATTATTTGCTGGGTTATCTGCCGAGTGAAGGGAATTCGGAGAAGTCGTTGCGAGATACGTACTATTGGTATTATTCGACGCAAGTGATGTTTCACATGGGGGGCGAGCATTGGCAGAAGTGGTATGAAAGCCTTTACCCTATGTTAGTGCGGACGCAGGTGCGCGAAGGTGGCATGTCGGGGAGTTGGGAACCGCTCGGCGATGTGCCTGATCTATGGGGCAAGTATGGTGGAAGGTTGTATGTGACGACCATGAACTTGCTGTCGCTCGAAGTCAGCTATCGTCATCTTCCATTATACGAAGCCTCGCAGCCAGTGAAGAAATGACTTTATGTCATTTCTTCGCAAGTTATGGTGAGGCTAGTTAAGCGATCCACCCCGACTGTACATCTCCTCTCTACTTTCACCTCTCTCGCGCAGCGCGCCGCCATCTTGCGGGAGGTTCAGTGAGAGTAGATACTTACACATCAATCCTACCTCCCGCCTTCTTTCGAATTAAAGAATCCCCGCTATGTTGCTCTTTGATGCTCACCTCGATTTAGCACTCAATGGTGTCGATTGGAACCGTGATCTGCGAACCAGTTTGGATGATTTACAGGTTCAAGAGCGTGTTCTGGGAATGACTGATCCTGGGCGCGGTTATGCGACCATTACATTTCCAGAAATGAAGAAGGGTGATGTGCATATCGGAATTGCCACACTCTTGGCTAGGCAAGAACCACAAGTTAATCATACTTTTGGCTATATCACCTACGAAGCATGTTATGCAATGGCTCATGCTCATCTGGCCTACTATCGTGCGATGGAACGCAAGGGTTGGATGAAGATGATCAAGACAAAAACAGATTTGACGAGCCATGTAGGCGCTTGTCACGCTGCGATCAAAAATGGTACGACGAGTACTTTGCCCTTTGGCTATATTCTGAGTATGGAATGTGGTGACGCGGTTCTTGAGCCTGAGTTGATTTCGGAGTGGTATGACCTCGGCTTACGGGCGATCGGTATCACGCATTACGGAACCAATCGTTATGGCGGCGGGACCAAGAGTGAAGTAGGGTTGACCAGTGAAGCGGTAACTTTGTTGGAGCATATTCGCGGTTTATCGATGGCATTGGATATGACTCACTTATCGGACCGCGCGTTCTGGCAAGTGGCCGATCTTTACGATGGTCGTGTTTTGGCAAGCCACCAGAACGCGAGAAGATTTTGCGATTGGCAGCGACAGTTTTCAGATGCTCAGCTCAAGCATGTTATCGATCGCAAAGGTGTCATTGGGGCTGCATTGGATGCGATTATGTTGCAGCCAGGCTGGGTGCGCGGTGTAAGTAAACCTGAAGTAACTTTGGAACGCGTGGTCGATAACATCGATCATGTTTGTCAGTTAGCTGGTAATCATTTACATGCGGGAATCGGTAGCGATCTGGATGGTGGTTATGGCTATGAGCAAACGCCCGCCGATGTACAGAGCATCGCCCATTTGCAGAACATTCCCGAACTGCTGTCGAAACGTGGGTACACGCAAGAAGCGATCACGGCAATCATGTATGGCAACTGGATCCGGCTCTTTAGCGAAGTATTGCCAGATTAAAACAGTGTGTCGCAAGAAGCTGGATCGTAGACTCACCGATATTCTGTCGATGAACTTGGTATTGAGGAAGCAACCGTGACAGAGCAAGGTGAGCCTCGCAGCAATCCCTGGTGGCGCGCGATAACATTGGCTCTTGGGCCATGTATGGCTGCGGTCGTGTATTTCGCGACTGCATCGACCTGGCCACATAGTGCGTCGGTGACCGCGGCAGTGGGTGTCTGGATGGCGGCCTGGTGGATTACGGAAGCCATTCCACTGCCAGCAACTGCTTTATTGCCGATCGTTCTCTTCCCAATGCTCGGTCTTGAAACTGGTCCGAATCAGAAAACGTCGTTGATTCAGACTGTTACCGCTCCCTATGGTGATGCGAATATCTTCCTTTATATGGGCGGGTTTATTTTGGCACTGGCGGTGGAACGCTGGGGGCTGCATCGACGTTTCGCGATTGGCTTGCTGATGCTGCTGGGGACATCAGGCGCCAGTATTTTGCTGGGGATGATGTTAGCCACTGCGATTCTAAGTATGTGGATTAGCAATACGGCTGCCACTACCATTATGTTGCCGATTGCATTGGGGATTTGTCGATGGTTGGATGGTAGTGAAGGTGAGGCCATCGAGAGTCCCAGTGAATCGCGCCGAAGCGGTGGTACGGCCAGTATGTTGTTGTTATCGATTGCGTATGCGGCGACGATTGGTGGGATGGCCACCACCATTGGCACGCCTACCAACGGTGTCGCCTTAAACGTATTGAAACAGCAAGGTATTGAGATTTCGTTTTTGTCTTGGCTGTTGATTGCTGGGCCCATTGCGATGTTGATATTATTCGCAACGTGGTTAGTGTTGTTGCTCTATTTTCGCCAGGGATTTAAGGCATCGTCGAGTGAAGCGGCGAGTTCATTAAAGAAAGAATGGGCCGCATTGGGAAAGATGAAATACGAAGAGTGGGCCGTATTGGCCATCTTTTTACTTACGGCGGGAGCTTGGATTTTTCGCGGTCCAATCCAATCGATCGCCGTTGGATCGTTCGCCGCTTTTATGCAACGTATTGACGATACGGTGATATCGATGACGGGAGCACTGCTACTGTTTGTAGTGCCGGCGAACTGGCGGAGTGGAAAGTTCTTGATCGATTGGCAGTCGCTGAGTCAATTGCCTTGGGGAGTGTTGCTGATTTTTGGTGGTGGCTTGAGTTTGGCAGCTGCAATGCAAAGCAGCGGCTTGGTACAAGAGATGGAAGCAGGGTTGAGTGTCTTGCGTGGTTGGCCGGTAGGTTGGATGCTTTTGGTGATAGTGATATCGATTGTTTTTCTGTCGGAGATGGCCAGCAATGTGGCGATCGCAACGGCATTCACTCCAGTGGTCTTTGCGATGGCATTGGCCGTAGATGGATCCCCGAAGCAATTGGTCATCGCAGCGACTTTGGCTGCCAGCTGCGGGTTTATGTTGCCTGTCGCCACGCCACCGAATGCCATCGTGTTTGGAACAGGCCGCATCTCGCAACAGCAAATGTTGCGAGTGGGCCTGATTCTGAACATTATCAGCTCAGCGATTGTGGCGTTGAGCGTTCGTTGGCTGGTCTGACCGTGGCTTTACTCCGGCAACGGTTTGCCTTTTGTTTCAGGCAAGAATGGGAGAATGAAGAGGCCGAGCAAGAAGATAAAGCTCATCGTGATACCCGTCCATCGACCTGCGTCAGGACCTGTGTACATGCGATCGAGAGCCATTTTGATGAGCGGTCCACCGGCCGCCACAAATCGTCCGACGTTGTAACAGAAGCTGGTGCCCGTCGATCGTAAGCGAGTGGGGAATAGTTCAGGGAAGTAGATCGCATACCCTGCGAATAGACTCAGTTGACAGAAGCCCATGATGGGAACCAAAACGAAAATCTGCCACAGCTCTTTAAGCGAATAGAAAACGGCGACCGTGCTAACGAAGGCGGCCACAAAACAGACCGCAAAAGCAGGACGACGTCCCACGCGTTGTGCTAGGGCACCAAAGCCAAACATACCAAGGAACGCTCCCACGTTGATCATCAACGAGGTATAACTTTGCCAGCGTGTTAAGCGGCCTTTGATGCGCGATTCGGCCAGCTTTTGAACTTCAAGTTCAGCTTCTGTCAGAGTGGGAGCATTTTCGGCTTTATCCATAACCAGTTTGACACGGTCCATTGTTTCTTGACTATTGGCAGCGGCTAGTTCTTTGAGGACATCTTGCCGGACCGCTGGAGTTTGCACAGCGCGGATCAGGTCTGGGGTGTAAAAGCCAACGGACCAAAGGCCAATAATTCCCGAGCAACCGAGGACGAGACCTAGCAATGCATGTTTACGGTAGGTTGGGTTAGAGAACAGTTCTGTGTAGGAACCAAGTTGTTTTTGAGTTCCCTTTTGTTCTTGGGCTTTTTGCCATGCTTCTGGTTCTTTCAAGTTGCGGCGAATGACCAGTGCGAGCAACGCGGGAAGTGCACCGATAAGGAACATGATGCGCCATGGGCTCCACGCTAATCCTTCTTCGGCCGCCAATCCTAAGCCCAGGTTGATAAAAGCTGCAGTGACATTACCCACTGCCGAAAGAGCTTGTAACAATCCTAGTGCATAAGGGCGAGCTGAATTCGGCATGACTTCTGCGACTAAAGCGACACCTACCGCGAATTCGCCTCCGACACCTAAGCCGGTCAGAAAGCGATAGAGAGCGAAGTCCCATACGCCGGTGGCGAACGAACTCAAGCCAGTGAATAGGGAGTAAAGCAAAATCGTGATCATCATTGTTTTGGCACGACCCCACTGATCGCCGAGCATACCAAAAATGAGTCCACCTAATGCCCAACCGGCGATGAAGATCGATGTAGATATGTCACCAGCTAGTTTTCGAGTATCTTCAGTTTGTTGTTTGGTGGCACCTTCACTTTCGGGCACCAATTCGGCCATCGCAGCAGGACGGGCCAAGATAAACAACTGTTGATCGAGACAGTCAAACAGCCAGCCCAAAGCGGCAACGGCTAAAACAAACCAGTGGTATCGTGTCAGTTGTTTCCACCATGGCCCTTGTGGTAAAGCGGTCGTGGTGTGGGAGGCAGGAGTATCGAACGAATGCATTGATTCACCTTCATCAAGGGCTTGGGAATCCTCACGACACAATACAATCAAAAACAGGCGGGCCTGCAAGCATACCGGAGCTTTTTTCCTACAAAAAGGGGGCAGTTAGAGGGGGAAATCTTGCCCAATCAAAATATTTGGGATGAATTCTAGGCCTATTGAAAGCGGAGTCACGGATGCAGATTGCATCGCGCATCCAATCGCGCCAGAATTGAGACCTTGCCTGAGTTCTTCCTCTTCCACTCCCCACCAACACGAGGCTCATCGATGTCGCTGTCCCCAACTGGGTCGCATTCCGCAACATCTACCAGCACATCGCGCGGGGCCTATATGGCCCTGACCGCTGCTCTTCTGGGCTGGATGTTTGATGGGGCAGAAATGGGATTGTTTTCTTTAGTGGGGCGACCGGCAATCCAAGATTTGCTGGGACCACAACGTGAAGCTGAAGTGGCCAAGTGGCTGGGCGTCATTACCGCACTCTTCTTAGTTGGTGCCGCAACCGGCGGCGTACTCTTTGGGTGGTTAGGTGATCGAGTGGGACGTGTGCGTGCCATGTCGATAAGCATCGTTACTTACGCTTTATTCACTTCTCTATGTGGACTTTCCAACACACCCTGGGAATTGGGGATCTATCGCTTTATCGCCTCGCTCGGTATGGGAGGTGAATGGTCTTTAGGTGTTGCTTTGGTTATGGAGACATTTCCAAGTAAATCACGAGCCACCATGGCGGGTTGGATCGGTGCGGCAGCGAACGTTGGTTATCTCGTCGTTGGGTTCATTGGCCTCGGGTTAGCGCAAGTATTGGGTAGCATCGAATCGATGTTGCACGGGCTCGGACTTTCGGATGCGTGGGTGAGCCATCTTACGGCCAATCAAGGTTGGCGTATCATGATGTTGTTGGGTATTGTACCTGCCATCTTGACGTTCTTTATTCGCATGATGGTGCCTGAGTCCGAAAAATGGAAAGAGACAAAGCTCGCTGGGCAAACGTCGCATTGGAGTTCTGTCGATTTGCTCGGCGTACTTGTCGGTATGCTTGGGCCCGCTTTAATGGTCTACCTCTATGCGTTTGACTCCACCTTAGGCTTTCAGCATTCATTAAGCATCCGATTAATTGCAACGGTCATCGGTTTACTCTTGGCACTGGGTGGATATCTCTATCCCGTGTATCAGTACCAAAAACGCGCGAGTCGAGCACAAGGTAGTGACACTGAAACGGTCACGCGAGAGGCAGCATCGAATTCGAAGATGATCGTAAGAATGATGTTAGGTGCAGGCTTAAGTGGAGTGGCGTTGCTAGGCACTTGGGGTGCGACGCAACAAGCGCCCGCCTGGGCCGACAAGCTGACGGAAACAAAATACAACGAAGAGAGAGCTCAGTTGATCGCAGAAGGTAAACCGGAATTAGCGGCGCAATTAGTGCGGCCACGCGCCAAAGAAATCTTGTTGATTTGCTTGTCCGCTGGCGCCACGTTGGGAGCTATTCTCGCCGCTTGGCTGGGTGATTTATTGGGTAGACGCAAAACCTATTTCGCGTTGTGCATTGTCTCTTGGTTCTCGGCCATACTTTTGTTTCAAGGAACTTCCGGTACCTATGGTGTACCGCTGTTGATCTTTGCGTTTATCGCTGGTGTCTGCACTGCATCGTTCTATGGTTGGCTACCGTTGTACCTGCCCGAGTTATTTCCGACGCGCATTCGAGCTACAGGGCAAGGTTTTGGATTTAACTTTGGACGTATTCTGGCGGCGATCGGTAGCTTTCAATTGGGAACGTTAGTGCTTTATTTTGAAGATGGTATCGATCTTGGTTTTGTGCAATTAAGCGGAGGTTATGCTTCGGCTTGCCTAGTGCTGAGTTGTGTCTATTTCATCGGTATGGTTTTGATTTGGTTTGCACCTGAAACCAAAGGCCAACCGTTGCCAGAGTGAGCGTATCGAAGTGAGCGTGTTGCGTTATTGAAATGGAAATCAAGGTCAGTAGTTTTATGTCAGTGTATCGGTCGTTGCTTGAGCAGATTCAGCAAGATCCTCTTTATCGCCAGAATATTGGATGGGGTAAACCGAGGCGTGGGCATCCCGAGGGAACGATTGGTGCTCACATTGCGGAACTGGAGGAAAATCTTCTCAGGCTTCAGCCGAAATTGACTGCCAGCGAAAGCGACTTACTTCGCTTGATGATCCATGTTCACGACACGCTGAAGCCGGATGCGAAAGATGGCGTGGCCATTATGGATCCGTTTAGTCATGCCAGTCTTGCGCGTGAGTTTTTGGCGCGTTACTGCGATGAAGATGATGTGTTACAGATGATTCAATATCATGATGAGCCGTATGCGCTCTATCTGCAATTTAAGAAGCGCGGTGAACATGATCATGAGCGCTGGGAACGCTTGCTCGATCGGATTCGGAGTTGGGACATATTTGTTGCTTTTTTGATTATCGACAACTGCACTCGCGGGAAGAAACCGGATCCGTTGGAGTGGGTTCTTCCCAAAGTTGCAGAAGTGAAAAGCACTCGTTGGAGTGTCGGCGATATCATTCGCTTTGAAGAATAAAAAGGGTCAGGGTGATCGATTCATCACCCCGACCCTTTTCAACCGTGAAAGATGGGCATTGCTCCGGTGTTTCGGAGATCTAATTCGCCGTCATACATCGATCGGCATTCGCCTCTAAGATCACGGTGCTTCCATGACTTTGTCAGTGTTCAGATCCAAGTCACGCTTGGTAGAACCGAGAATGCCTGCAATCCCTTGTGCCGTTCTCGCTCGGAAGCGGAAAGCGGCAGGTTCTCGTCGCTGACGAATACTTACTAATGCAACAACCGTGCCAAACGTGTGATTGCGAAAATAAAATTCGCTTTGTGCCTGAAATTGGGGAAACTGGGGCGAATTAGAACGGAATTTATTGCCTAAGCTGCGTGTTTTGACTGAGGGCTTGGTAAGGACTTACAAAGCCTTTGTAAGTTTTTCCTCGGGAGTTGGTAAGAATTACAATTTGGCGTGCAGGGGAGGGTAAACACCAATCAGCTCTAATCTTCACTAGCATCAAGATGCTTATTTCACCCTCGCTCGTTAGTGCGAATCATCTGTAAACAAGCCATGCGTTTAATTTCCTACCCAACCATCAACCGGCGAATCGTGGCGGCTGCGATTATGGTCATTGGCTTCGCCTTGACACTCGCTGTAAAAATTGTTCGAGGCAACCAGTGGGTTGAGTTACCAACGTGGGTGATGGACTCACTACCAAACTTCATTTGCGCAGCGGTTATACCATTCGCTATTTTTATAGGGAACCGAGTGATACGCCTGCTCGACTTTTTCTCTTTTTGTGGTCTGGTTGCGTGCGGTCTGGTTGTATACGAACTGTTTCAGCTTGTTATGCCGAATCGCACCTTCGAGACGAATGACCTTATTGCAACGGCCTTGGGAGCGTTATTGCCCGCCGCACTTGGTTGGATACTTTTTCAACGTAACACCGAAGTGGAATAATGACGCGTTATTTGAAAGTCGCACATATGAAGCGTCCGCATCGATTTGAGATCGTAATCGAGCCGATATTTACGCCACCAACGCGCTACGCATTCCAGGATGGTTGAGTAACGCTTCGGCACGGCGCAACAGAGCATCGATCTACTACACCAACGTTGGCTCAATGGTCGGGATTCTGGCGGCTTTGTGAGTTCCTTGATCTTTGGAACTGGCAGGCCGAATACACTCCAGATGCGAAATTTCGAGACGGCCAGTCATGGTACCTGAATATCGCATACGATCGAAATAAACACATAACATCGTCAGGAAGCAATGGATACCCTTCCCTAGAATCAATCAAGACTGCCCGAGCAACTATGGATCGCTTGGGGTTACTGCTTCATTTCGTTGACATTACATTAATGTCGGCTAGGTATGACATTCGGGACGATTACAACGACGTCGAAGCCCAGCCATACAATTGGCAAATAGCACTCCAATGCACGCGAGTTGTAGGTCGAGCGTTTTTCAATGGTCAAATCACTTGCCGCAACCGCATGATTGGTGTCGGTGTGGACTGAGTGTTACCAATGGTGGTTGGACGATCGGCGAGGTTAGAGCTGACACCGGCTGGCGGTATTAAAACGATTCACTGGGTAATAACGTCGGAGACGTCGGATCCGAGTGTCCCGTTCTCTTTGCCAGGTGTAAGCGAGTTAGCGCAGTTCCGTCCTTTTGAGTAGGGCGGAAGTTGTCTCTTGCCAGCCCGTGGCGCTATCTGAGAGAGTTGCGATGGAAGAGTACTTCATTGACGATTTCATAAAGGATGATTGGGACGAGGAACTAGAGCTGGCGATATCGGAAAATCGAGTATCGGACGACAGCGATCCAATTGCATTGGTTGAAGGTTTGATGTTAGGGGCATCAGGACTGTTTTGTCGAAATCCCTCGTGTAATGGAAAACCGATGAGGGTATTGAATCGAATTTCGAGAATGGGCTGGAGTGTCAGGCGGCAATGCAGCAAGAAGAAGAGTTGTTGTTCCGTCCTCCCCTTAATTAGGCGTTTTTGTGTATAAAGATCGGTGTTTATTTGACTTTCAAAGTTGAATTTCTTAAAACGAACTTTGGGTTTTGGTTTTTGGATTGCGTTTGAACAGAGGATTTTTACGTCACTTTTCGGGGCGTCTTTAATTATTTGTTTGTGTCGTGGCGTAATAGTCCCATGGAATGAGTTGGGAATTATTAGTTTGAAGACAAACGCGCGATGTGCGACTTGGTTGTCAGCGAATGACTGCCACCGACAGGAACGAAGTGTTGGCAGAACGCACGTTTGACCATCGCACCAGTACTCCTAGCTCCTACTCTTAGCTCCTACTCGAAAGCCCTCTAACATGCTGGGAAACTCTCCGCCACCGTTTCATTCCTGTGCGCGGAGTCATCGAAATCGAGCATGACCACGATTGCCTTCTAGCACATTGGAATTCGCCAACAAGAATCAAGTGCAAGCAAAAGCTGAAGCCATGAACGATTGGAGCCTCAAGAACCTAGGGCTTTACGTAATGCTGCTAACGATGGTACTCAGTAAGAGTATCATGGTTCCGATCGCTAGGCCCCATCTCAGATAGTTTGTTCTATTGTTAGTATTTTTCGGGTGGTGAACTGGGGATAAATCTACAGTCGAGTTTGTAGGATTTTGAGTAAAGCGTAACTCGGGTGCGTTCTCATCGTCTTTATCAACTTCTGTAGGCTGTGGCAACGGAACTGGCGTTGACGACGGAGATAAAGGAACCACTTGAGAAGTGTCGTCAACACTTTTACTTGGCTTGAGTTCGAGCGTATCAAGTGGGCTTACAACTTTATCGGTTTCAACATTGAGCACGTGAAGGTAGATCATTGTCGTGCTGATATCGCTGTGTCCAAGCAGTTCTTGAATGGTTCGGATATCGGTTCCAGCTTTCAGCAGATGTGTCGCGAAGCTGTGCCTGAAAGTATGAGAGGTAATCCGTTTGTTGAAGCCGAGTTCGGATACAGCAGCGGTGAGATTGGCGGTGAATGTATCGCGATGAAGGTGATGTCGTTGTAGCTTTCCGGTTCTCGGATTACGTGAAAGCTTGTGGGATGCAAAGAGAAATTGCCATTTGAACTCGCGGTGCGCGTTGGGATATTTTTTGCTAAGTGCAAACGGAAGTTCGACGGATGCGGTTCCTTCTTCGAGGTCTTTGTCATGTAGGACTCTGCGCGATCGAATCGCTCGCTGGAGTGGTTCGATGACCGAATCGGGGAGTGGTACGAAGCGGCTTTTCTCACCTTTGGAGTCATGAACTTCGATTCGCTTCATTTCAAAATCTATATCTTTGACGCGGAGTCTTAAGCATTCGCTGATGCGCATGCCGCAGCCATAGAGCAGTTTTGCGATCAATTGATACGGTGGACGGATTTGCGAAATGACTTGAGCAACTTCGCTGCGTGACATAGCAGAGGGAATATGTACTGCTTTAGTAGAACGTATGGCGTTGAGCTTTCCGAAATCGCGATCAAGAACGAGTTCAAAAAGTAGTTTCAGTGCATAATAGGCTTGATTTTGGGTGGTTGGAGCAACCTCGCCGTCGACTGCGAGATCGGAAAGATGGCTTTCGACATCTGCTGTCGTGATCGTTTGGAAATCAGCTAGGCATTTCAGTTGTCGTTCGCGCATGAAGAATTGAACTTGCCGAACATAGGCTTTTTCGGTGGAGTATTGTTGTTTTCCGCTGCGCATCTTAATGCGAAACTGCTGAATAACGTCCGGTTCTGAGGGGTCAATACGTCCTTTCACTTCAGCGGTGGGTTGGTAGGAATTTGGCACGCTGGAATTCGACGGTTTATGGGCTTGTTCTTTCTGCTCTTTTCGCAGTAGTTCTTGCAGTTTGGTTTTAATATCTCTGAGGTCGGCTTGATTTTGGAGTTTAGGCCTTCTTTTTTGGAATTGTGTGAGTGCTTCGACGATTTGGATGCGAGTGAATGTTTTCTTTTTAGCACGTCGTTGGGCGATGAGAAAATCGATAACGTGTTGTGGCGTAAAGTTCCATTCGGTTCCTTGGGGAATCTTGTGAAACTGGGCTAGTTTTTGGTACCAGATCAGTGGCCAATCGTGGTTGTTTGCTTTTTTATTCGATGTAAACATGCTAGCACCTATACGCATTCATGTTTGTGTTCACATAGGCAGTGACCTGAAATGTACGGAAGGTCTGATTGGAGTCAACGATTTTTCGCAAGAAATCGATCGATTTTCCAGCAGTTTTCTCCTTTGGCAGCAAATCGTGCGTGAATGAATGAGCTAGCAAATCACTCAATTCGTTGCAGAATGTCGTGATTCCATTGGCGATTTTTGCAGGGCCCGCTGAGGTGTGAAAGCGATCAAGAGGCGTTCGGGTGAAGTTCACCATCCGGCAATAACCAGTTATTGTCGGAAGTCGATTCCGACAATAATTTTCTGGACACCGGGCGAAGAAGCTGAAATAATCCAGGAGAACGGGCTGGGTAATGGTATTCCGGAATTATTGTCGGAACCCAGACCGGAATAATTATAAGTTATCTGGCTAA
>JBILTA010000367.1:0-5801 GCA_044371785.1 Pirellulaceae bacterium
AATGATGCAGGTCCAGTGCAAGACCGTCGCTCACATCGGTGGCTGCATGGACGAGCCCTTTACCGGCCAATTTCTCTGCCAGGTCAAGACGCGGCGTGAAATCGAGATGTTTTCCCAAAATACTGCCCCCAACCGGGCCAGTAACCACAGCTAAATCTCCCGGTTTGGCACCGCTACGACGCCAAACTTCGTTTCCTTGGACTTCGCCGACAGCCGTGATACAGATATTCAGCGGCCCATCCCAACAATTGGTATCGCCACCGGCGATACTCACCCCAAATTGCTCGGCCATTTCGCAAATGCCCTCAAAAAGTTCGCGGGCCAAGTTCGCAGACGCGGATCTTGGGAGGGTAAATGAAACGAGCAAACTGTTCGCCTTAGCACCCATGGCAGCAATATCGCTTAGGTTGACTGCGGCTGCTTTTCGACCGATTCGTCGCGGAGCATGTTCGCTCAGCTTGAAATGTGTTCCATCTCCCAGGGCATCGGTTGTCAGCACGATTTGCGGCAACAAAGAGCTTGGAATAGAGGCGATATTCCATTTCAAGACTGCAGCATCATCGCCGATCCCTAATTCGGGAGCTGGCAATTTGGAAACACGACGTTTGGCCCAAGCAATAAATTCTGCTTCCATGAAGCTCTGTCCCATTCAAAAATTCGATTTCTCAAGTTGCTAAAACGAGCGGCTGCCCTACTCTGCCATTTCGTCTGGTAGTGTCACGTTGTAACGTCGAGTCGTCCAAACGGCCAGTGGTTGCCGAGAGGCCTCTAAGCGCTCTAGAATTATAGAAGATCGCAGATCTCGATTCCTCTTCCGATTCTTTTTCGAGCATGGAGTACATGGCATTATGGCAACTACATTGGAACCCGTCGCGCTGCCGAAGGTTCGACACACCGAGTGTTTCATCGATGGAAAATGGGTGCCGGCAGCCAGCGGCAAGACCTTCGCCACCGTAAACCCCGCGACGGAAGAGGTAATTGCTCAAGTAGCCGAAGGTGATGCGGCGGATATCGATCGAGCTGTTAGAGCGGCGCGCAAAGCATTTGAGGATAGTGCCTGGAGCCGAATGGATGCTCGTGATCGTGGGCGACTCATTTATCGTTTGGCCGATTTGATCGAAGAAGAGATCGATGAGCTGGCTGCCCTGGAATCGCTGGATAATGGCAAACCCGTTCGTGATGCTCGGGCTGCCGACCTGCCACTGGTTGTCGATTGCCTTCGCTATTACGCCGGCTTTGCCGACAAGATTCAAGGTTCAACCATTCCAGTACGAGGCAATTATTTTACCTACACACGTAAGGAGCCCGTTGGCGTTGTAGGTCAAATCATCCCTTGGAATTTTCCCATGCTGATGGTGGCTTGGAAATGGGGCCCAGCTCTCGCAGCCGGTTGCACCATTGTGATGAAACCTGCCGAACAAACACCCTTAACTTGTTTGCGCATGGCTCAGCTTGCCAAAGAAGCAGGTTTTCCCGATGGAGTCATCAACGTTGTTCCCGGCTTCGGACCAACCGCTGGAGCTGCTTTGGTAAAGCATCCTCAAGTCGATAAGATCGCTTTCACCGGTGAGCATCGAACCGCACAAATCATTATGCGCGATGCAGCTGAGTCGCTAAAGCGTTTGACCTTTGAATTGGGAGGCAAGAGCCCGAACGTTATTTTGGCGGATGCAGATCTCGATGCGGCCGCTCAAGGAACTCACTTCGGCTTGTTCTTCAATCAGGGCCAATGTTGCTGTGCAGGGAGTCGTGTTTTTGTTGACGAACGTGTGCATGATGAGTTTGTGGCCAAGTTGAAGAAGCTGGCTTCTGCTCGCAAGTTGGGCAACCCCTTGGATCGCGCTACAGAACAAGGGCCACAAGTGGATCAGGCCCAATTTGACAAGATCATGAAATACATTCAAATCGGTCAGGACGAGGGAGCTCAATGCTTAACCGGTGGTAAGCGATTCGGGGATCGTGGTTTCTTTGTTGAACCAACGGTGTTTGACAATGTGACCGACGATATGTCGATTGCAAAAGACGAAATCTTTGGACCTGTTATGAGCGTTCTAAAGTTCAAAGAATGGAACGAATTGATTCATCGAGCCAACAACACCATGTTCGGTTTAGCGGCTGCAGTTTGGACTCGCGATGTAAGTCGGGCTCACGATTTCGCTCGCCGGGTAAGAGCTGGAACGATTTGGGTCAACTGCTATGATGTCTTTGATGCGGCAGCTCCGTTTGGCGGATTCAAAATGTCTGGCCAAGGCCGCGAGTTGGGCGAAGAAGGGATGAAACCATACACGGAATCAAAGACCGTTACGATTCAGTTGTAAGCGTGGATTGCAACCAAATAAACGTTTCCCAGCTCGGCCTTTTTGCTGAGCTGGGAAATTGGATTCGCAAAACCTTTGTTGATTCTGTTATTTCTATCTGTCGCCGTTCCCGGCTGGCCCCACACTCCCCTGCGACTCGATCACCGATTGTACAGGCTGACTAGGCTGGCCTGGTTGCACTACCGGCACTTGCTCACGCGATTGCTCTTGTTGTTGCATCATCATCGCCCGCAGCGCCTTCTCTAACGATTTGCTCGACATTTCAGGCGAAATGGGGACAACGCGCGTTGTGCCTTGAGGTTGTGCTAATTCGTCGAGCTCTTCGATAACGCCTGCAATAAGTTCAAGTAGTTCTTTGCCTTTGGCGCTTACGATCAGCGTATTGGTCACTTTGTCGACACCGATGGAGAGTTCACCTTTGAAGGCGAAGTTTAGGCCACCTGAGGATGAAACGGTTGCATTGTCGTTTTGGGCTTCCCGTTTGCTTTCGCCGCCGCCTACGGAGGAAGATGGGCCATTCTGCTGTTGGAAAGCTTTATCATTGGCGCTCAACAAGTCTCGGTAAGCATCTTTTAACGCTTCAGCAATCACTTCAGCACGAGAGTATTGGATCCGCACTAATTTGGTGAAGCGAACATTGCTGGAGTTGGTCGGTTCAGGCACATCCCATATGCGGATTAATTCGCGTATGGTCTGACGTTCGGCATCATCGGCACCAATAGCGATGATGGTGCTGGTGTCATTGTCTGCAATGAATCGTACGGGTGTCTTCTTGCCTAGTTGTGGTGAAGCATTCTCTTTGGGGCGTAACTCATCAAAGATTAAGAACGAGAGGAAGCCTTGGAGTTCGTCGTTCTCTTCATCGTTTTTCACTTGTTCTCGAAAATACTCTTCCAAACTCAATTTGATCCATGAGGCCCGCGCCCATTGCACCCGAAAAACGTCAAATTGCTTTTTGGGGGGCGGGTTTTGCAACATCATCGATTCCAATTGATCGAGCAGTTTGGGATCGGTGGAGAAAAGTTGTAGCTCGCCTTGAGGATCGATTTTGATTTGAATCTTGGTGTCGCCATTGATTCCACTTTCAAGGGAAGCCTCACGCAAGAAACGACTTTGCAAGGCGAAGGTGGTATCGTCGTTTGTTTCTTGATCGTTGGCACCATCGTTTATCTCGGATTTAGGCTGAGGCTCGACCGCAGGCGATGCTTCATCAGCTTCAGGTGTGACGGGGCTCTGAGGCTTTACAGTTTTTTCGCTTGCAGGATTCTGATTTGAATGGTCACCTTCCATTTCCTTTTTTTCGGGATCGATGCGTTGCAGTTGAGATTCGAACGCATCTTGCGGAGGTAATTCTAAGGGAACATCCGAAAAACTTTCCCATTGTTTCTTGAGTTGTTGTAGATACTCGTAGGTTTCAGGTGCATTGGAGGCTGGAATGTTTCGCAGCAACCGATTGCTTCCCGCTTCAGGTGAAATCTCTCCCAGTTTGACGAGGAGTTTACGGACTTCTTCCATTTCGGTTTCGTTTGCCCAAAGCAAAATCTGGTTGTCGCGCACGTTGGCGCTGACGCGGAATTTGTCTTGCGGCTTCTTCTTTTTGTCATCTTGCGGAGGAGAAAATCCAAAGAAGAAACCACCGTAAGGATCTCTTTGTTGTTTTTCTTCTTCTTTGGGGACCATAAGGAACTGAATGGTTCCAGCAACTTCGTCAGCTCGCAGTCGGCGCAATTGCAGGACTTCAAATTCACGACCTGATCCATCCAGTCTTTCTAGTACTTGCTGGATCACATAATGATCGGCAATTGAGCCGTAGGCGATGATCGCATCGTTGTCCTTATCGACTTGCAATTTAGTTTGCGGCTCCAACGCATCCATTTGGATTAAAGACGAAATGAGTTGCTCCGGGTCGACGCTTTGCAATCGATAGACCTTCATCTTGGTGCCGAGCATATTCAGGTCCATCACTGGGGTCGGCGAATCGATGCGTTCAATAAAGGATGCGATGAGCGCCATTTTGTCGGCAGGAGCATGCACGATGAGGCTATTAAGACGAATGTTGGCCACAATGTTTAGATCTTTGTCTTTCTTGGGAGCGGCGCCAGGGTTTTGGGCAGCCACTTGTTGCTCCATCATTTGCGACTGCATTTCCATCTGCATCTGCATTTGCATCATCTCTGGTGGCAGCGAGGCAGCATTCTTCTCTTTTTTGGCAATGCCCAAAAAGAGTTCCAACAATTCCTTAGCTTCGAGAGCCCTCATATGTTTCAGTACAAATTCACGCGCTAAGGCTTGCAGCGTTTCAGGGGACTGTTCTAGTTGCAAGATGTTATAGATTTCGCTGAGATTGACAGCGCAATCCATCAGTTCCAAGCGATTGGTTGACTTTAGCGCATAAGCTTTACCATGGCTGCTGAGCATAGGTTTGATTTCTTCTAGCAACGCGCTGGCTTCGAGAGCCGTTATGGGGACACTGGTGCGAACGTAGCGTGATGACGGGAGTTTCGAGAGCTCTTCCGGCTTAACTCGGGGTACAAGAGCCACGTTAACTGCGTCCAGTTTGGAGATAGTCAAAACACCATCCGATTCGAGCATGGTGTAACCGCGCAACAGCAAATGTCGATTAATCAAGTCCCGAGCATCGACTAACGTGTAGGGATGTTGGGTAGCAAGATTCAGTTGATCGCCAGGAAGCTCTTGCCAATCGAGCGACATGTTGCAGATTTCAGCGAGCCATTGAAGTAGGGAGGGCCAAGGCTGATTGCGGAATTGGAATTCGATGGTCCCATCTTCGCGTGGGCGTACTTTTAATTCCTCAGGATTGGCTTCGCCCGGTTTAATCGAGGCGCGAGTTATGGGTGGGGGGAGTTTAGGTGCTGCCGGGTTGGGTGCGCCTGGTGCTGAACCAGGTTGTGTTGCGTCTGGTGGAGTTGTACCCGCTGGTACGCCGTCCGGTGTGGTTGGTTGTGCTACTGTTGGCGTTTCATCGCCGGTTGACGGATTCGAAGTAGGTGCGTCCGTTGTAGGTGCGGAGGTCGTAGCGGGTGGTTGAATGTCAGGGACGGGCGTTTGAGCGGCGAGTTGTGTCGAAATCAGGAAGCATAGTACGATCTCGCCCAGCAAGCTAAAAGTGAAACGCTTTGTTGCAATGGCGAGCATGATAAAGCTTGGTAAGAAGTGAGATGAAAATGAAAAAGGGTTCACGAGCTCAATCCGCACGGGCGACAATCACGGATTGTGGAAAACGAGAAAGAAAACCACTGTGTTATGATGCGCAGAATAGGTAGATTTCTCTAGTTGGTGAAAAAACATATTTTTGTTGTGTTTTTTACCGGCAGCTTTCCGGCATTTCATTGTTTTGCACGTCGATTTCTATCTTTACGATAACATATTCGAATGGTTGTCATTAAACCAGCTATTTCGCATCCATGGATCGAAAGGGGGAGGCTCATTTGGCCGATTCGACCAGCCAATATCAGTCAGTTA
>JBILTA010000366.1:0-5801 GCA_044371785.1 Pirellulaceae bacterium
AATTCACCGACCGCATTCGTTTAATCTTGGTGGGGGAATTTGCAGAAGTCGAGCAAATGCTCTCTGAGCAGCAAGCTTCAATTATGCAAGCTGCTTTGGTCACCGAAATCATTCGCACTGCACCGGCGGGCATGAATTTGGAAAAGGTCGAGTTGGGTAATTATCAAGTCGAACTCGGAATCCAAGTCGTTAGTGACTAAATCTAGCTCACATAGAAAGAGCGGACCATGAGCAAGTTGCCGATCGTCGTGATGATTTCAGGTGGTGGAACGACGTTGCGCAACTTGATCGAAGTCCAACAACGTGGCGAACTTGACGTCGAGTTTTGCGGTGTGGTTAGCAATCGTAGTCAAGTCGCCGGTGTGGAGATTGCGCGCAACGCAGGTCTTCCTGTTGCAATCTTTCCACGAAAAAAATATGAGTCCGATGAGCTCTATTCGAAGGTCGTCTTCGAACAAGTGCGTCAGTGGGGAGCGCAATTGGTGGTCATGGGTGGGTTCTTGCAACACATCCTAATCCCTGACGACTATGCTACGCGAACGATCAACATTCATCCCTCGTTGATCCCAGCATTCAGTGGTCACGGTTTCTATGGCCAGCACGTTCATCAAGCCGCCATCGAATATGGGGTGAAGCTGTCCGGCTGCACCGTCCATTTTGTGGACAATCAGTTCGACCATGGAGCGGTGATCGCGCAGCGAAGTTGTCCAGTCACAGCGGATGATACTTGGCAAACTTTACAACAACGCGTGTTTCAGTTGGAATGTGAGTTATTGCCGGAAGTGATACAGCTCTTCGCCCAGAAACGCGTCCGCATTGAAGGCCGAAAAGTTTGGCTGACGTAACACGCCGTGGAGAAATTGTCTCGCCTTGTGCATTGTGACTATCATCCCAACGTCATCATTATTTACGCGGAGTAAGCTGGTACACCGCGATGCCGTATTGCTCCAAGGAGACGGCCAATTCCAGGTTGGCTAAACTCCCGGATGTGCTGCTCAAGCGTTCGGAATATTCAGCATTCTGCAATCCTTGCTCCTTGAATTGGACGGTTGTCTCCACGGGCTCTGCTGTGTGATTAGCAAGGAAAAGATACGTCTTGCCATCGATTTCCTTATACATCGATTTCACTTGTGCTTTATCAGCTTTCACCGAGATCCTGTCTGGCCAAGAGGCAGAGTTTAATACAGGTGCTAACGTTTGAATCTCGTGATTGACACGGGTAACTTCTGCCAGTAAGTCTGGATCATCTAGAAGAGATGCTTCGCGAAATTGTGGTTCAAATTGATGGACAAAGTAAATAAGACCGCGAGAGCCGGCGATGATGGACATCCACACTTCACTGCGTACTTGAGCAGGAGTTGGCTTAACTTTCGTGTTGCTGATGCGGCTGGCTTCAATGCAGTTCCATACGATCTTTTTGTCACCAGACCATTGACGCAACCGCTGAACGCCGTTGGGTACGAATTCTAATTTGCCAGCCACCTCGGGTTTGTCATGTACTGCAGGATAGATATCGAACGATACAATATCGCTTCCCAATATGTACTCGCGGTAATCTTCGGGATGATTGCGGCGCACTCCACGTCCAACATATTGATCGTAGGCTATGCCCTGCCCCAAGTTGAGGAAAATAGGACGATTGGGATCGCGTTTTTTCAACGCTTCATAATCGGCTTGAATGGTCTTTGGTAATATCGGCGGACCATAGCCACCACCCGCTTTGGGCTGTGCATTATCTGGTTCATCTCCGTGCATCCACGCAATGATGATGTCACTGTTCGGAGACTTTAGGCCCACTTCCGTTTGGCTGCAGATGACCTTCATGCCTTCCTTTTTGAGATCAGCGAGTTGTTCTTCCGTTGGTCCGTTCCATAGTCCAACGTAAGTATTTATCCCAGCAGCCTTATACTTCGCCGCATTGCGAGGGCTTTGAAGCCACACCGCAATCGGAAAAAAGCTTGGATCGTTTGGTGGCCCCTGTTTCCACTGCGAATAAGGGCTATTCGCGATTGTGTTTGATTGAGCCAAACAACGAATCGCATCGATCTGAACGAAAACAGTGGCGACGAAAATCAACAGATGAACGTAAGGTGACAGTTTCATGGTTATGTTATCCCAGAATTTCGTGCACAACTCGGGCGGGTTCGACGCCCGTTAAACGTAAGTCGAGACCTTGATAGGGAACCGTAAAGCGTTCATGATCGATGCCAAGTAAGTGTAGGATCGTAGCGTGGAGATCTCGCACATGAACTGGGTTCTTTACTGCGTTATAACCCAATTCGTCGGTTTCACCATAGGTCATGCCACCGCGAATTGGACCACCTGCTAGCCACATGGAAAAACCCTTGATGTGGTGATCGCGGCCCGCCGTAGCTCCCTTGCCCTGAAACATAGGCGTTCGACCAAACTCACCACCCCAGACGATCAGTGTGTCCTTTAGCAAACCACGCTGGCGAAGATCTTCGACCAATGCAACGGTCGGTTGATCGCAGAGACCACAACATGTCTTCATATACGGGACCAAGTCGCCGTGATGATCCCAGCCACGATGGTACAACTGGATAAAGCGTACACCTCGCTCCGCCAGTCGACGAGCCAATAGACAATTGTACGCAAACGATCCATCGGCTCCCTGGCATCCATAGGCCGCTAATGTTTCGGCAGATTCATTGCGAATATCCATCAACTCCGGCACGCTGGCTTGCATTTGAAATGCCATCTCCAATTGTGCGATGCGGGCAGATGTTTGCGGATCGCGAGCAGCAAGCGGACTGATCTGATTCAGTTGATTCACCGACTTGATTAATGAACGTTGTTGGTCGCGATGAGTGCCAGCGGGATTGTTAATATAATGGACGGCATCCCCTTTTGAGTAAAACTCGACCCCTTGATGCTCACCTGGTAAAAAGCCACTCCCCCATTGACGCTGTGAAATCGGTTGCGGATTACGTCCGCCAACGCTCGTCAATACGATAAAGCCGGGTAAGTTAGCGCATTCGCTCCCCAATCCATACGTGATCCACGAGCCCATACTCGGTCGACCGCTGATCGAGGTCCCAGTGTTCATCACGGTATGAGCGGGATCGTGATTAATCTGATCGGTTTGCATCGATCGAACGATGCAAATGTCGTCCGCTATCTTTTGCGTGTGTGGCAAAATGTCGGCGATCTCTTGCCCATTTTTACCACAGCGCGAAAACTTAAATTGTGGTCCTAAGCATTTCAGCTTTTGGCCTTGAAGCTGGGCTATCGGTTGACCAGCGGTAAACGACTCGGGCATAGGTTGGTCGTTAAGCCGTTCAAGTTCCGGTTTATAATCAAATGTTTCTAGATGACTTGGCCCACCCGACATATACAAAAAAATGACACGCTTCACGCGGGGTGGGTGATGGGGTAAACCGGCTGGTTGTTTGCCACTATCGTCTAAGCCTAATGTTTGGCCAGACAGCATCAGCCCAAGTGCACTTGCGCCAAATCCCAGTGCGCTGCGACCTAAGAATGTCCGCCGCTGCATTGTCTTGTAAATCATGTTCGTTTCTGACGATCGACTCATTTCGTGATCCTAATACAACGTGATCGATTCGTTGAGAATAAACAAACTGCGAGCCACAAAACTCCATGTTGCAATTTCAGTTAGCTGCAATTCGTCAAGCGTCTCGCCATGTGGGATTCGCCATTGGCCGATTTTTAAGAACTCATTCCGCTCGGACGCATTGGCCTGAAAATAAACGAATTGCTCTTTATACAGGTTAAGCAGGACATCAGTTTCATCAGGAGTAGGCGGGCGTGATAACGCAAGTAGCCAAAGTTGCTGAGCGATTCGAGGATCGCGTTGCTGGTCGATAGGATTGCCTTCTTTCCATACTTGCCAAGCCAAAGCGCGAGAGGATTCCACAAAAGTGGTGTCATTCATTAGTACGAGCATTTGGGTAGGCGTATTGCTGATATTTCGCTGCGCAGTGCATTCTTCGCGACTTGGCGCATCAAAATTCTTAAGCATTGGATGCAAGAATTGCCGCTGCCAATGTGTATAGACGCCGCGTCGATATTGCTCACCACCTTCGCTGGCAGAATAGTTGCGAGGTGGGAAATTCAAATGGTTGTAATAGCCATCGGGTTGATAAGGCCGCACGGGAGGCCCTCCCAACTTATGATCCATGAGTCCCGATAGCTGCAAAGCAGCATCACGCAGAAACTCGGCCGGAATACGTCTGGGTGATTGCATCAAATACGAACGAATGGCAGCCTCTGTCGCCACCTGAGAACTTAGGGCCGGGTCGGAATCTGTCCAGGTTGGGCGGCGATATACATTCGCTTGAACCATCAGACGCACTAGATGTTTGATGTCCCAGTTACTATCGATCCACTCTTGGGCCAGCCAGTCCAATAATTCTGGATGAGTAGGAGGTGTACCTTGAGATCCATAATCATCTAGTGTGGTCGACAGGCCACGTCCGTAGAACAGCGTCCAGATTCGATTGACGGTCACTCGCGCGGTTAAGGCTTGATTCTCTTCAAATAACCATCGGGCTAACTCTAAACGTGATCGCCGGACATTTTGTTCGTGCATTGCAGGCAGCATTGCTGGGACGGTCGGCGTCACAATCTCGCCACTTTCATCAAGCCAATTGCCTCGCGGTAACACTCGGATGATACGTGGTTCCACGGAGTTTGATACCATGACCCGCATTGGTGTTTGGCCATCAAGTGGCGAAAGCACATCCATTTCAGGAAATCGTTTGGTTGGAGAAGTGTCTCCTCCTTTGAACGTTTGCATTTCATCGATATCGGCAAAGAATGAGGCGAGTTGATAGAACTCTTTTTGAGTGATCGGATCGAACTTATGATCGTGGCACTCTGCGCAGCCGATCGTCAAGCCTAACCACACTTGCGAAAAGTTTCGCACGCGATCCGCAGAGTATTTGGCCAGATACTCCTTGGGCTGTACGCCACCTTCATGAGAGGTTTGCAGCAATCGATTGTAAGCACTGGCAATCTTCCCTGATTCGCCTGAATCGGGAAGTAAGTCTCCCGCCAGCTGAAATTCACTGAAGGTGTTAAACGGCATGTTGTCGTTAAACGCCCTAATCACCCAATCGCGATAAGGTGCCGCTTGATGCACTTGATCGCCGTGATAGCCCACTGTGTCAGCGTAACGAACTAAATCGAGCCACCACACTGCCATACGTTCGCCAAAGGCAGGTGAGGCTAGCTTACGATCGATGAGCGAATTCCAGTCGATTGAATCATTAGCATATAGAGTCGATTGAGGTTGCACAGCGTTGAGTTGTTGAGTCAACCACTGATGGTCGTTGGCGTTGGGGGGTAAGCCAGTAAGGTCGAAGCAGAGTCGGCGCAAGAGGGTATAGGGATTCGCAAGAGGTTGCTTGACCGCGGCTTGGTCGGCCAAATGAGCCGAAATGAACACATCGATAGCGTTAGCTTTGGATATCGTTTGTGTACGAGCATCAACCTGTGTTGATGTGCGATGTGTGAGGGGAGCCCATGACCAATGTGCTGCATAGGGTGCCCCCTGGCGAATCCACTCCCCGAGAAGTTGACGTTCGGCTATCGATAGCTCTTTACCTGAGTCAGGTGGCGGCATCTGCGTTTGGGGATCGTCGCTGTAGATCCGAGCTACCAGTTCGCTAGCTTGAGGTTGTTGGGGTACGATAATTTTACGATCTTGCACGGAACGATCAGGACTTACATCCAAGCGTAGATCGGCGGCACGTTTGTTGGCATCGGGACCATGGCAAGCAAAACAACGATCTGCCAAAAGAGGGCGTATATCGCGATTG
>JBILTA010000368.1:0-5792 GCA_044371785.1 Pirellulaceae bacterium
AACCGCCTTCTCAGATCCTGCGAATGCTATCCACTGATAGCCGCCAACACCGCGCAGAGCGATCACTTCATGTCGCCTTAACGCCTCAACACTCTCACGCCCCCCCCACACCTGCGGCCCACACTCGAGACAAGCATTGGTTTGCGAATGGTACCTCCGATCCTTTGCATTTTCATATTCTCGGAGACATGCAGGACAACAAGCGAACGAAGCCATCGCAGTCGAATCACGATCAAAAGGCATCGCTCTCAATATCGAAAACCGCGGGCCACATGAACTGCAACCTACTAACCCATAGCCTCGCCTGCGATTGAGCGGATCAGAGAATTCTTGCCTACACGTGCCGCACGTCACACGATCTAAAGGCACATCTCCCGCTGGCCCAGAAACGGCGATGTCGCTCTCCAAGATCCGAAAGTCTTCGTAGTTCTGAGGAGCAACGCTGTAGGCTTCGCTAATGGAGGCTTGCCCTGGCAGCATAATCGGGTTCCGCAGGTTACAAAAGAAGGTCTCAACTTGCTTCGACTCACCTTCAACCACCACCTCAACATGTGTAGAAACATTGCGTACCCAACCACGCAGAGCGCACTGTTCGGCCAACTGCACAAGGGCCGGCCGCAGTCCTACGCCCTGCACTTCTCCCACCAACAGAATCCTGCGAGCTTCACGGCGAACTTCCACCGAATTATCTTTTGTTAGCGATAGTGAATCAAACACCGCTCACGCTCTTCCTCCAAGTAACGAGAAAGCTCCTCAAGACCTTCTCGATTTAAAGCTGAAACGACAAAACTACTTAGCTTGGGCTGGATCGATTTCGCATCCCTTACCGCGGCATCGACTTGAAACGGAACATGGGGTAACAGATCGGACTTGCTGATTATCAATGCCTGACTGGTGCGGAACATTTTCGGATACTTGCCCGGTTTGTCGTCTCCGTCGGTAACACTCAACATCACGATCCTCAAATGTTCACCGAGATCATGTGACGCCGGACATACTAAATTCCCAATGTTCTCAATAAACAGGAAATCTACCTTGGGATCCCCAAGCGCCATTCGCCCACGATGAACAAGGGGTAATTCTAAATGACAAGCTCCACCTGTGGTGAGTTGGGTCACAGGCATATAGGGTGCGAGCCGCTGAGCATCTCGATCTGTTTCTAGATCGCCAACCAAAACTGCCATTGTATGGCGTCCTTGCCAGTACTGAGCTAGTTCAGCTAACAGCGCCGTTTTTCCTGCACCAGGCGACGAAACCAAATTGACAACGAAGGTCTCCTGCTTTCCTAATAACGAACGCTCCAATTCCGCATCGCGTTTTTCTTCCCTTTGCACATCCCTCCTGACAACAACCGTCTTGGTCGACACCATGAACTCCTTAAGCAACTGCTTCTTCGAGCGTAACAGTCAGGATCTGCACAGAGTCACCCTGTGTGATTTCCAAGTCTGCCGTCCCACATTTTACACAAACGAACGAAAAACCTTCCATCTCAAACGAGCTCTGACAAACAGAACAGTACGCTTGTAGTGGAACAACTTGGATGCCAAATGCAACTAGCGGCGTACCATTTGGTTGCTCTTCATGCAGAGCGCTTCCTAAAAGATGGGCATCTACACCAGACATCAGTCCCACTTCCAATTCCACGTTGGTAATTCGCTGAGCAGGATATTCCTTGCCCATCTCCTCAATCTGTCGGATAATACTTCGTGCCAACGACCGCTCATGCATAAAGCGCCTCAACACTTTTGATAACTTTAGCTAACGAATCATCGAAAGTCGGTAATAAACCTGCAACAGCCGAGCAATTCTCGACTGACACCCCGATGATCGTGACACATCCAGGCAATAGCCTTAACTCCTGCGCTAACTCTAACACCTGAATCAATCCGAATCCATGAGTACCACTCGACAAAGCATCTTTAAGCTGATCGCTGGGCCAGGTCCACCGCTTTGTTAAGTCTCCTGACATCCCTTGGACCGCATCGATTACGATGAGCTCTTCGAAATCGCCAAGCAAATCGAGCAAGTCCACCGGTTTCACCACATTGCGACATTCGGCTGAGATTCTATGCCGCTTTTGCAATTGCTCCACCACGCTCCACCCTATTTGATCAGCACCATGCGGCGACCCTATACCCACGATCAACCGTCGCATCACCTACTCTCCGACCTGCGTTCGGCGAACCTTCAAGAAATGGGTCGAACAACTAATGCATGGGTCGTAATTTCGAATTAATGTCTCGCAGCGACGAGCCACTTGCTCATCCGACATTGCAATCAACGCGGGCAATGCCTGATAAAGATCTTGTTCGATTTGACGTTGATTTTGGGACGTAGGGGGAACAATCTTTGCACTCTTCACATTTCCGCTTTCATCGAGCTCATAACGATGATAGATCAGCCCACGTGGAGCCTCGGTGATAGCACACCCACTTGCCTCTGAAGGAGTGTAGCCAATTCGTGGTTTCGCGTTTGTATCCACCGACTTCAGAATCTCCAAACCCTCTTCGAAGGCATGCACCAATTCAACCGCACGTGCGATAATAGAGTGGTAGGGATTAAATGTAGGCAGACTCCAATTCACTTCAGAAGCCAACCGACGAGCGGTTGCTGTAAGCTGATCAAAGTTCAAATGAACTCTTGCCAATGGTCCCACTTGATAGGGCCTTGCATCCCCGACACGATGGGAATGCAATGCGGTTGAATGGGGAACATGTTCTTCATAGAAGTGCTTTTCATAGTCCCTAACTGTAACGTGCGTTCTATCTGAGCTTGCCACTCGCCCAGACATGATGGCATATTCGCTTTCATTCTGTAACGCGACGTAAGTCGTGGGCGAAGAGAAATCGGGAAAAGAGAAACCACTAATCCAGCGAGTCATTTCAATAGATGCTTCCAAGCCCCATTGGAACTGAGGAATCAACGCGTCCAATTCCTCTCGTCGTGGTAAGCGATAGAATCCACCAACCGCTAAACTGATCGGGTGAATCGCTCGTCCCCCAAGCACTTCCAGAACCTGATTGCCAATCTTCTTCAATCGTAGTCCGCGCTGAACGGCCATTGGATGGATCTTGGCAAGATCCAAACCACTATTGCAATCAAAAAAATCCGGCGCATGCAACAAGTGAATGTGCAAGCCGTGACTTTCGATCCATTCCGCGAAATACATCAAACGACGCAAACGATAGATGTGCTCCGGAACCTCTATGCCCCACGCAGATTCGATCGCCTGAATCGCCGTCATTTGATAGGCAATTGGACAGATACCACAGATTCTGGCTGTGATGTCGGCTACTTCATTGTGGCTCCGCCCATTCAGGAACGCTTCAAAGAAACGCGGCGGCTCGTAGATATTCAACTCCAATCGCTGAATAACGCTCTGAGACAAAACGATGTTGAGTGCCCCTTCACCTTCAACACGAGTCAGAATGGGAACATGAATCTTTCGCTCAGCAGCGGGCTTGTCGTTCATTCTTCTTCACTCCGCTCGGACTTTATTGGGATGGTTTGTGAGAGCGGCCACAGCCGTAAACTCTCGTCCGCAAAAGCAGGCGAATAGCCATGAAAACTGCGAAGCCACCTTCCAGCCTCAGTTTCACTCATTGAGTCAAGCAGCACCCGGTCCGTCAAACTTGTCATATTCGGCGCCGCGCAAGGACCAAAGCAACCGTAACAACCGCGATCAAAAGCTGGACAAATGGAACCGCAACCAGCTTGCGTCACTGGCCCTAAACAGGGAACTCCTTTAGCGACCACCACACAAACTGTTCCTCGTCGTTTACATGGTTGGCATACACTTTCACTCGATGTCTTTGGCCTCTCTCCCCTCAGGTAGGACTGAATGACCTCTAGAAGTTGTCGCTTATCCACTGGGCAGCCACGAAGTTCAAAATCTACTTTCACGTGCTGAGAAATGGGAGTCGATGTTGCAAGCGTTTCGATATAGTCAGGTCGAGCATAGACCGCTTTTAAGAACTCATGATGATCGGCATAATTCTTCAGAGCCTGAATTCCACCTGCTGTCGCACAAGCGCCAATCGTCACAAGCGTTCGACTCACTGCTCGCAACCTAATGATACGCTCTACATCATGCGGAGTTGTTATTGATCCTTCCACTAGAGCGATATCGTACGGTCCATCCTCTAAACGGCTGGACGCTTCCGCAAAATGGGCAATCTCAACTGCGTTTCCCAATGCCAACAACTCGTCTTCGCAGTCAAGCAGCGTTAGCTGACAGCCATCACAGGACGCGAACTTCATTACTGCCAAGCGAGGTAACTTTTTAATCATCAGAGATCCCTCACAGCAAAGAGATTTTGCACTCGATCATAACTCAGCACAGGACCATCTTTGCATACAAAGGTTGGACCAACCTGACAATGACCACAGAACCCAACCGCACATTGCATGTTTCGTTCCAAGGAGACGTAAATCGATTTCGCGTCAAGTCCCTTCTTCAGTAAACTTCGCGCCGAGAATTCCATCATAATTTCCGGACCGCATACCATCGCGACCGTCTCCAGCGAGTTGGCGGGCTGCCAGCGATCAATCAACAGGGGTACAACGCCAGTCACATGCCCCAGGTTCTGCGGATCACGATCCACCGTCACCTGAATTTCAATATCACACGCTCTCCATTTGGGATAATCAGCACTAAATAACAACAAATCAGGACTCCTGGCTCCAATAAAAACGGTGACTGAACCGTATTTCTGTCGCTCTCGAAGAATCGATTCAATAACGGGCTTCAACGGAGCAAAGCCTAGTCCTCCTGCAAGCAGTACGATGTTTTTCCCACAACATTGATCTAAAGGCCAAGATGTTCCATAAGGCCCTCGAAGTCCTATTTCGGCACCTGGCTGCATGCTGGCAATCACATTAGTAACACGCCCGGCGTGACGTATCGTGTGTTCCAATATTCGACCATCTTCACTACAACCACTAAGGCTAATCGCAACCTCACCACAGCCCGGAATATAAAGCATATTGAATTGACCAGGTGCAAAAACAAACGGACCCTGCACCTCTTCCCTAAGCCGAATAAAATAGGTTGCCACGCCAATAACTTCAGGCCGAATCGATTCAATCACGGCCACCTGAGGTAACCATACTCGACTCCGCTGAGGTTTCAATGAACTCTTCTCACACATCACTTGGCTCCTCAAAAAGAGTGGCAACTTCTTGAGTCAAGTCAATCCCCACGGGACACCAAGTGATACAGCGGCCACAGCCAACACAGCCGGATGTTCCAAACTGATCGATCCAACTCGCCAGTTTATGAGTAAGCCATTGACGATATCGAGAAGCGGTGGTGTCACGAACGGGCGTTCCGCTTGCATGACTGAAGTCTATATTGAAGCAAGAGTCCCAGCGGCGCTGTCTAGTGACGTCGCCACTGTTTAGGTCCGAGACCTCATCGACTGAATGACAAAAACAAGTAGGACAGACCATCGTACAATTGGCGCAACTTAAGCAGCGACTAGCTACGTCCTGCCAATGAGGATGTTTAAGCTTCTGAAGCAATTCACGATGCTCGCTAACATGGGGCATCTGCTTGTTAATCATCGCTGCGGCAGCATCCACCCGTTCATTCGCCAAGGCTTCTTCGTTATTGGAAGCACTTCGCACAGGTAGCTGCTGAACTAGCCACGCTCCTTGAGACGACCCCACTTCAATCACAAATCCTTCACGCAACTCTGTCAACCCGATATCAAACAATTGCCTACATCTCGGGCCTGTCTGCATGGAACTACAAAAACATGTGGCTGCAGGCTTCGCGCAATTAACAGCCA
>JBILTA010000033.1:0-17452 GCA_044371785.1 Pirellulaceae bacterium
CCACGTTGGGACGCTCTCCCCTGCTAAATTCGAAGGCTGGTCAGGGGGGGTTTTGCTCTTTCATGATGGGGAAAACTCGCTAAGATAGCTTGAGATTTCGATTATCGGAAGAATGGGAAGGCGTTTGCGTTCTAACGAACGGGTCCCTAAATGATGGGTCTTAATAGTACAAACTGTTGGTTTTTGTATCGATTTTAGGTGGTTTCTATGGATCTGGCGAAAATTCGTAACATTGGTATCAGCGCTCACATCGACTCGGGTAAAACGACTCTGAGCGAGCGCATCTTATTCTACTCTGGCCGTATCCATAAGATCGAAGAAGTTAAGGGTGGCGGCGACGGCGCTACCATGGATTACATGGACTTGGAAAAAGAGCGTGGGATCACCATTACCTCCGCAGCTACCCAAGTGAAGTGGCATGAAACCACCATCAACTTGATTGATACTCCCGGTCACGTGGACTTCACGATTGAAGTGGAGCGTTCGCTACGCGTTCTAGACGGTGCTGTTTTGGTTTTGTGCGCTGTGGGTGGTGTTCAAAGCCAGTCGTTAACTGTGGACCGCCAGATGCGCCGTTACAACGTGCCTCGCTTGGCATTCATCAACAAGATGGACCGAACGGGTGCTGATGCTCGCCGAGTTGTTTCTCAAATGAAAGAGAAGCTCAACACCGATGCGATCATGATTCAATTGCCGATTGGTGCTGGCGAAACTTTCGCGGGCGTGATCGACTTGATCAAAATGAAGGCTTACAACTTCGAAGGCCGTGACGGCGAATTCGTTAAGGAAGTCGAAATTCCTGAGGATATGCTCGACGAAGCTCAGGAGAGCCGTGGAGTCATGCTTGAAGGTTTGTCGATGTACAGCGACGAGTTGATGGAAAAGCTATTGGCAGAAGAAGAGGTCAGCGAAGATCTCATTCACAAAGTGATTCGTCAAGCAACTCAGCAACAAGGTATGACGCCAGTTCTGGTAGGTTCGGCTTACAAGAACAAGGGTGTTCAGTTGCTGTTGGATTCGGTGGAACGATACTTGCCAAGCCCGCTTGATCGTGAGATCACCGCGAAAAAGGTTGGTGACGAAACACAGAAAGTTGCTCTTAAACCAGATCCATCAGCTCCGCTCGTTGGTATGGCATTTAAGATCGTAGAAGATCCGTTTGGACAGTTGACCTTTATGCGAGTTTACCAAGGTAAAATCGAGAAGGGTGAAATGTACGTCAACCAACGAACTGGCCGAAAAGAGCGTTTCAGCCGTATCGTTCGCATGCACGCTGATAAGCGTGAAGAAGTGGATGTAGCAGAAGCTGGCGACATTGTTGCCATCATGGGTATCGATTGTGCCACCGGGGAAACCTACTCCAACGAGCGCGATTATTGCACTTTGGAATCGATGTTCGTTCCAGAGCCAGTGATCAAGGTTGCAGTGACACCTGCTAGCCGTGCAGACGCCGACAAAATGGGCAAGGCATTGGCTCGTTTCCGCAAAGAAGATCCAACCTTCCGCGTCTTCAACGATGAAGAAACCAGCGAAACGATCATCTGCGGGATGGGTGAGTTGCACTTGGACATTTATGTCGAACGCATGCGACGCGAGTACAAAGTGGAAGTTAATGTGGGTGCTCCTAAGGTAAGTTATCGTGAAGCCCCATCGGAAAAGGTCGATTTCGATTACAAACACAAGAAGCAGTCTGGTGGTTCGGGTCAGTTCGCTCATATCAAGGGCACGCTGTCACCCATCCCATCCGAAGGCGAGGCAGCCTTCGAATTCGAAGAGCACATTGTTGGTGGTCGTATTCCAAAGCAGTTTGTCCCTCCTGTGGAAAAAGGCTTCCGCGATTCGCTCGGCAAAGGTCCTTTGGCTGAATTCCCTGTTGTGGGTGTACGGATCGATTTGAACGACGGTAGCTACCACGATGTGGACTCTTCGGAACGTGCGTTCTATATCTGTGCTTGCGATTGCTTCCGTCAAACGATGCGAGAAGCAAAGCCAGTATTGTTGGAACCGATCATGAAGGTCGAAATCGAGTGCCCAGAAAACTTCAACGGTTCGGTGGTCGGCGATGTCATCAGCCGACGCGGTTTGGTTACCCAGACCGATGCACGCGATGGTATCTCCTACATCTCTTGCGAATTGCCATTGGCTGAAACCTTTGGTTATTCAACCGACCTGCGAAGTATGACTCAGGGACGTGGTACCTTTACCATGGAACTGGCAACGTATCGCAAGACGCCAATGAGCGTTCAGGAAGAAGTGATCGCCGAGAAGAAGCGTCAGTTGGCTGCTAGCCGCTAACGTCGACTCGGTTTAGCTATACACGTATTTCAATAGACTGCGCTTCAGACAAATGTTTTGAAGCGCAGTTTTTTTATGTCACCAACGCTCGGGTCTAACGGCACGCCCAAAATGGACGAAACGCAATTGCTGAATCGGAATTCGCGAATTGCATTTCCGCCTCCACCTGCGACGATTAGTGTGGCCGGTTATGCAGACCCACCCAACACGGCAGCAGAGCGTTTGCGTTGGCTTCGTCTGTGGGGTCGGATGAGCCGACGCTTCGAAATGCGTCGCACGACGGTAGAACTCGGCAATGTGTCGACGTATCCTTGGACCGAGGTGCTCCGTCCCGATCATGTGCTCGAGCAGTCGGTCGAACGCAAAGATCTCTCTATCGCGGAAGCGGATCCATTTTGGGCTTCATTATGGCGAGCCTATCGCGGGCTTGTTTTGCACTTACAAGCGCTCGGAGTGCAAGGAAAACGCTTGCTTGAAGTTGGCTGCGGACAAGGAGCGATGGGAATCGCAGCTGCCATGATGGGGGCAGATGTAACGTTATCTGATTCCGTTGGTAACGCACTCCTGGTGGCTCAGATTCACGCTTGGCCGGTTCGTCACCGTACCCGAGTGCGGCGGTTGCGTTGGGGGGTGGACCGGTTTGCTGGGGAACGCTTCGACATTATCGCAGGTTCCGATGTTCTTTACGAACCGCTCGCCTGGGACGCTCTGTTGGAGACGGCCAAAGAGCATTTGGCATCTGATGGCGTTGTGTTCTTTAGTGAACCACCTCGATACACAGGCGAGAAGTTTGCGAGCTGGATGGCTACAAAAGGTTGGGATGTGCAGGTTGTATGGATTGATCTAAAGGATCAGAAGCCACTCATTCGAATCTTTATCTGCAAACCGTTGGCGTAATGAAAAACGTCATGTTTCTGCTCAGGTCACGAAAGTGCATGCCACGTTTTTTTACGAAAAAACTTTACAAAAATCTTCCATCCCCGGAAGAATATTAAGGTAGTGTTATCGGGGAGGAAACTACCTGTGACGTTCATACCTGCGATAACTGATACCGATGAATCTCGATTCGCCGATGCTCGCGAGCATCGCGTGATCTTGATCGATGATTCGGCGTGGTTTCGCAAGTTGGCTACTCGCGAACTCCAGTCTCTTGAGGGTGTTAATTCTGTCGAGTTGTCCGACCTAGATGAATTGTTCGCCGACGAAAAATGGCTAGCGGATCCCACGCTCTGTTTGCTTATTGAGGAAGCACAGTTGGCCTTGCTTTCTGGTGATAAGAAGAAACGGCTCGTTCAGTCAGGGATTCCCATTCTCGGGTTAGGTCATAGCGTTGTAATGCATGGCCAAAGTTTAATCCGCACTTCGATCGATATCACCAATCGCATCGACGTCATTGATCGCGATAGTCCTGCTGGTCTATTTCGTTTACTCGATTTTGTCAGTCGCATTCGCGACAATCGACGTCATAAAGTTTTGGTGTTGTATCCCGAAACCGATGAACGCGAGCGTTTGGTTCAGCTGTTGAGGATTTATCGTTTTGGAGTTCAGGTTGTACCCTCGATTGCCGACGCACTCCGTTTGCTGGATGGTCGGCGTGATTTTCGTATCGCGGTTGTTGGCTCGCATCTAGGCGCGATGTCTGGTGAAGAGGTGATTCGGTGTCTTCGTTCCAGTCATGGTCATGAAGATTTGGCCATTTTGGGTCTTTCCGAAATGGGAGATTGGTCCACTGCTCAGAGTTTTATGAAGAGCGGTGCCAACGACTTTTTGATGGTGCCTTTTCCCGTCGAAGAATTTTATTGTCGCGTCATCAATATCGTTCGAGCCGTCGACATGATCGATCGTCTCACTAATGCGGCGACTCGTGATCATCTTACCGGGATGCACAATCGCCGTTTCTTGTTCGATATCGGGGGTAAATTATTCGCTTCGATGCAGCGTGGTCAAATTACTCTTTCTGCTGGTATGGTGGATATCGATCACTTCAAGGCGATCAATGACACTTTCGGGCATGAGGCGGGCAATATGGTTTTGCGACGCGTGGCTGATATCTTGAGCAATCGATTCCGAAAGACAGATGTCGTGGCACGAGTTGGTGGAGAGGAATTCGCCATCCTTATGGTGAATATGTCCTCCGACGGTATGCAAGAATGCTTTGAGACATTGCGGCAGCGAATTGCCGCAGAACCATTTTCTTTTAACGGCGTGCCTCTGCAAGTTACGGCAAGTTTCGGGGTGACCAACCAACCAGCTGATACCTTGCAGGTCTTGCTCGATAATGCAGACAAGCTTTTATATCTCGCGAAGAACAGCGGACGAAATCGAGTTGAATACAAAATGCCTCCGTCCCAATGCCTATCGCATCATTAAGCGATCGAGCTCTTAGAACAATCGGTTATAACCGTTCAGAGCAGCCACGCGATAAGCTTCTGCCATCGTCGGATAATTGAACGTTGTATTGAAGAAATACTCGAGTGTATTGTTCTTGCCAGGCTGATTCATGATCGCTTGGCCGATGTGAATGATTTCGGCCGCGTTGGGGCCGAAGCAATGGACACCGAGGATTTCTAGGGTTTCGCGATGGAAGAGGATTTTGAGCATGCCGATCGCTCGCCCTGTAATCTGAGCACGAGCTAAACTCTTAAATTGCGAATGGCCTACCTCGTACGGTATCTTGCCTTCGGTTAGTTCGCGTTCGGTCTTACCGATGGAACTGATTTCAGGACTGGTATAAATACCGGTGGGTACGTTTTGGAGAGAGAGCATCGACATGGCCTCACCCAAGAAATGCGTGGCAGCTGCCCTGCCCTGCATATAAGCTGCGCTTGCCAGTGATGGAAAACCGATAACGTCGCCGACAGCATAGACATTCGGACAAGCGGTTTGGAAGTTTTCGTTGACAACGATTTGACCGCGTCGGTTCGGCGATACGCCCACGTTTTCCAAGCCAAGATCTTCCGTGTTGCCGCTTCGACCGTTAGCCCACAACAAGATATCCGTTTTAAGTTGTTTGCCGCTTTCAAGCGACAAAACAACTCCATCGGAATGGCCTTCAATCTTCGACATCGTTTCGTTGTGACGCAGCAAGATTCCTTGGTCGCGCATGTGATAACTGAGCGCATCGATGATTTCATCGTCTAGAAACTCTAGTAATTTCTCACGCGTATTGACGAGGTTCACTTTGATGCCCAAGTTTCGGAACATCGAAGCGTATTCGCAACCGATAACGCCCGCACCATACACGGTGATCGATTGCGGATTGGTTTGTAAATCCAGAATCGTGTCGCTATCGAAGATACGCGGATGATTGAAGTCGACGCCCTCAGGTCGATAGGGACGCGAGCCGCTCGCGATTACTATGAACTTACCCCGAATTTGCACATCACCGTCAACTTCGACGGTGTTGGCATCGATAAGTTTGGCGTGCCCTTGAATAACGGGCACCCCATTACGGTCGTAAAACGTTTGACGCATCGACTCTTGTTTGGAGATGATCGATCGACTGCTGGCTCGCAATTGTCCGAACGAGACTGCCCGCCCACGGCTCCCCATATCTTTGAGAATGGGGTTGTTCATCGATTCCATGACACTGTAGATCGCAAAACGCAGAGCTTTGCTGGGAATAGTGCCCCAATGGGTGCAGCCACCCCCAATGCGATGGTACTTTTCGATCACTGCAACCCGTTTGCCATTCTTAGCTGCTTGCATAGCGGCCCCTTCGCCCCCGGGGCCTGTGCCAATTACGATCACGTCATATTCATTTGAATACATGAAAAATGGCTCCAACAATTCGTGGCAGACCCAAACGCGGCGCAGAATGCGTAACGCTCTTTGCATCGGCTCTTTGGGCGTGAAAATTTCGGTTTAGAAAAAATGGTGGCTTTAGGTGATCCATAACGATTGTGCCACCAAATCGACCGTTCTGCTGGTCGTTGTTTGAGGAACGGGCAGTCATGGGGTTAATTTGCCTAATTTCCAGGCATTCTGAGGTCTCGGTAAGTTGACATCGTGGGCCTCGTTTGCCTAGGATCATGCCCCATAGGTAATTGGTTCGTTTAGGAAATAAGAGACGGGTTTCACGAATTTGACGACACCATCCCGGAGTGGCGTTTTTCAGGCAGCAACCGATAAACGCTTGGAAAAGTTTTCCGAAAGTATCAGCTTCGATCATCGCTTGTATTCCCAAGATATTCGGGGATCTTTGGCGCATGCCGCCATGCTGAAGCGCCAGGGGATTCTTACCGAAGAGGAACTGCACGCCATTGAGCGTGGGCTCGGTGAGATTCTGGCGAAATTGGATGAGGGTAGTTTTCCGTTCCGAACGGAGCTGGAAGATATCCATATGCACATCGAGCAAGAGTTGATTCAAAAGCTGGGGGATGTGGGACGCAAATTGCATACCGCACGCAGCCGAAATGATCAGATCTCGACCGATTTGCGGATGTGGGTTCGGGAAGCGCTCGATCGAGTGGATGTTGGTCTTCAACGACTTCAGCAAGCATTCGTAGGACGCTGCGATCGCGATTTTGATGTCGTTCTACCCGCCTACACTCACCTCCAGCGAGCCCAACCCGTCCTGGCGCCACATTATTGGCTGGCGTACGTGGAAAAACTTGAACGCGACCGTCAACGATTGGCGGATTGTCGTAAACGAGTCAATCAATGCCCGTTGGGCGCAGCCGCTGTAGCTGGCACGACCTTACCGATCGATCGACATTGGACTGCCGAAGCTCTCGATTTCGACGCGGTTGCTGCGAACAGCATCGACATCTCCAGCGATCGCGATTTTGCCGTCGAAAGCGTTTTTGTTTTGTCCATGATCGCGTTGCATTTGTCCACTTGGGCCGAAGAGTGGATTTTATGGTCTACAGTTGAATATGGCTTTATTCGCTTGCCGCATCAATTCTGTACCGGCTCGTCGATTATGCCACAAAAGGTCAACCCCGATACACTGGAACTGACTCGCGGTAAATCTGCCCGAGTGATCGGTGATTTGCAAACTTTGATCGTGTTGATAAAAGGTTTGCCACTGGCTTACAACCGTGACCTGCAGGAAGATAAACCACCCTTATTTGATGCCTTCGATACGGTGGAAGCTTGTCTGGAATTGGCGGTACCCATCGTCGACGGAGCCGAATTGAATCGGGCCTCGATCGAATCTCGTCTCGAATATGGCTATTTAGATGCCACCACGTTGATGGAAGCCCTGATCAAGCAGGGAATGCCTCAGCGTCGTGCCCATCATTTGGTTGGAGAATATGTCGCCATTGCCTCGAATCGGGGCGTCCCACTCTCCGCTTTGACTGACGAAGAATTCCTCGGCCCCTGCCCTGATCTGGCTCAAGGGGGTGGTTTGGGGGCCCTCAGAGCGGTTTTGGGGGTGCGCCAGGCCGTACAAGCCTACCAAAGTTATGGCTCAAGTGCTCCAAACGAAGTACGAAAACAGGTCCATTCTTGGAAAGAGCGATTACACTAAGACTGGACTGGATCAAATCGGATAAGGAAATCGGCGGACGGAACCTCTTGTCACCTAGTTTTCCAACCTGAAAGTTCGGCTGCTAATGTTATTGTCAATTCAGGTGAATTTCCGTACTGGCAGCAGTACTCACACCCTATCGAGCCACGATTTAAATCAAAAGCTGCGTGTCGGCTGTTGGATAGCCATAGCATGTCTGCTCCCAGCGGCCGCTCTGCATGCTCAAGATGATCCGTTTGACGCCGTTCCGGCCGCTCCTGCTCCAGAGAGTCGCTCCAGTACAACGGCTGCAAATACGAACGCGCCTAAAGAAACCAATGTGGTTGTACTTTCGATCCGCGACAGCAAACTCGAAACGCCACAACAGTATGGACAGGCTTTCGTGTGGTTAGTCCGCATTCAACGCTTCGATGAAATTGGTCGTTACCTTGATCAGATCAAAACGGCAAATTGGGATCAGACACAAAAGGCGAACTTGCTAGGCAATACGGATACCGCTCTTTGGTTGAACCTTGCCAATCATCCCGAACTGACGGCAGAACAAAAAGTTGTCGCGCGCGAAGTTCTAGATGCTGCTTATCATTATGCTCGTTCTCCCCAGCAACTCGATAAATGGATAGTTGCGCTATCGAGCGAATCGGCTGGCGAACGCGCGCAAGCTCGCAAAGAATTGTTGAAGGTTGACTTCGAAGGCTTGCAACGATTAGCCAAAGCGATCGCTTCCGACGAAGTTAGCAACATAGATGGGCTCTCGGCGGCTGTGTTCGAATTCGGCGACCGCGGTGTTGCCATGTTAGAAGATATGATCATTGGTGCCGACCTCCCAACGGCAGAGCGTGCAACTCGCGTGCTCGCCAAGATTGGACCATTTGATTCAGCTTCAGCCTTATTGAATGCATCCAATCGACATGACTCTACTGAAGCGATGAAGAAATCTTCGCTGGAGGGACTCAATCGATTATTGGGGTATGCTCCCAATGAAGCCGAAGCGTTTCAGTACATGCGGAACAAGATCGCTCGATTAACGCAAGAGGCACAATCTTATGCAGGAAATAGCTACGATCGACGCTGGGTCTTGCGCTGGGATCATGCCAAGTCACTACTAACGGGCAAGCAGGTTACCATTGATAAAGCGTTCTGGTGGCAAGCGGACCGTGAAGCCCGAGGTGTCTTGCGTTGGAATGAAGTTCCCGCTGATACTCTTGAGTCTTTAGTCGCCATTCGGATGCAAAACGCGTTTGAAGATAATGGAGCTTATCATGATGACGTTGTGATCGAACAACTCATGAGTGAATTACCATCAAGCGTTTTGGAACCTGAGTTTTTGGGACGTGTATTGCGAATCAGTCGTGATCGCGGCTGGAACGGCAGTCAAGTTCGAGCTTTGCAATTGCTTGGATCGATACAAATCGAAGGAATGCCAGAGTGGATTATTCAGGACATTGCGGCAGCCACCGGCAGCGGCAATCCAGGGATTCGTTACGCGGCCTTTGAAACTATTTCTACATTGGATCCACAAGCTCCCTATGCTGGCAGCCATCGCGTTTTGCTGACCGCTGTGGAGTTATTACGAGTTGGACCCTATCCACGAGCCTTAGTTGTCAGCGGCTTTTCGTATGAAACGGGTGATGCTGCGTCGAAGTTGCGTCAATATGGATTCCAATCTTCAACGATGGGTAGTGCGCGTGCCACATTGCGCGACTTGGACCAGCCTAACCCATATGAACTGATCGTCGTTGCCGGCAAGGTGAGTGACATGCCTGTGAGCCAAGTGGTTCAGCGTATTACCGAGTCGCGTTACGGCACTGGTATTCCAGTTGTGGTTGTGTTGTCGGAAAATGAACCCGCACGTCGAGCATTAGCGGGCATCAAAAATGTCATCATCGTCGACGGAATTCCTACCGATACACTGGCCATGCAAGGACTTTGGGAACAAATCGCCCCTGTTGCGGTTCCCAAGCTGTCACCCAACGATCGTGTTGCGGCAGCTGTGAAGGCTGGCGAATTTCTGAAGAAGTTATCTGCAGAGCCCGATGTGTATGGTTTCTACAATTTGGGTTCGATGGAGGAAGAAATCGGTGGTGACTTTGCGATGCCCGCAGGTTGGGTCGCTGGCGATTCGATCTTAGCATCTTTTGGATCTGCTGATGGACAAACCAAGTTATCGAACCGAATTGTCGATGTGAGCATCGACATTGATTCTCGCAAACGAGCTGCAGTGCAATTAGTGCATTCTATTCGTCGGCATGGTGTTCGAATGGACCGCGAGACGGTACAGTTGCAATATGATCGCTTTAATCGTTGGATCGTGTCTCGACCCGCTGACGCAGCACCGATTGGCTGGATTTTGGATGCAATGGAAGCTCGTGCTGGAATGCGAGAATGGCCAGAGTTGCCTCAACTCGTCGCCGCTCCAGCAGAAAAAGGATCGTAGCTAACCTTTAAGAGGACGAAAAGGAATTGATGTCCCGGTACGGTATTCCTGCACAATCATCAGATCACGGTCCACCTATCCCTGGCCTCATTGGATCAAGCCCGGCGATGGAGGAGGTGTATCGTCTAACTCGCCGAGTTGCACGTAGCAATGCTTCGGTCTTGATATTGGGCGAAACGGGAACAGGGAAAGAACTGATTGCCAACGCTGTGCATCGCCTTTCTGATCGGCAGAGTGGTCCCTTCGTCAAAGTAAATTGCGGTGCCCTGAGCGAAAGCCTCCTGGAAAGCGAACTCTTCGGCCACGTGCGAGGCTCTTTTACGGGCGCCGTAAACAATAGGACAGGCCGCTTCGAAGCGGCCCACACAGGCACCATCTTTCTCGATGAGATCAACAGTACATCGCTGTTGTTGCAAGTTAAACTTCTGCGTGTTCTGCAAGAACGAGAGTTTGAGCGTGTCGGAGATACTCAAACTGTTACCGTCGATACACGTGTTATCGCAGCTAGTAACCGGGAATTGGCCAGCGAAGTAGAATTGGGCCGCTTTCGCGAAGACTTGTACTGGCGTCTGAACGTTGTTCCGATCTTTTTGCCCGCCCTCAGGCAACGACGCGAAGATATACCAGACTTGGTGCAGCATTTCCTCCGTTATTACAGTGAAGCCAATCATCGCTTCGTCGTCAAAATTGATCGCGAAGCTTTGGAGGCAATGCAAGATTATCATTGGCCCGGAAATGTTCGCGAATTACAAAACTATGTCGAGCGCTCGGTCATCATGGCAGATAGTGATGAGCTTACACTTGACCTACTGCCTGAAGCGATCACAGGAAGGAAACGCAACGTTTCGTTCACCAGTAACTTAACGGGCAATCTTGATTTCGATTCGTTGGTTCGAGAGTTAGTCTCTCGGGGTATTCATGTTGAAGAAAATACCGACCCCAATCAATTGCATAGTCGCGTCGTCGATCGCGTGGAAAAAGAACTCATCTCGCAAGTGTTGCAACTTTGCAATAACGTTCAAACCAAAGCGGCTGGCAGACTCGGTATCAATCGCAATACGCTTCACAAGAAACTGAAGGATTATGGTCTCGATGAAGGCGAAGGGGATGAAGCGGGGGGCTAGCTTCAAACGAGCCACTTGTAGAACGTTATTCTTATGAAGCTTCCCCACAGCCCAAAACGATACGAAACGCGTTGCCGAACATGAATGAGATACCACCTTTTCCAGTCCGCAGAAATCGTGGTGGCATGTTTAAGTTGTGATTCAGATATCTCTTTGAAAATAGCTTTTCTTTCCTGAGTCGAACTGGCTTGTTCCATTCGATCGATTTGGCTTGCAAGATAAAGCAAACACTCCAATAAATTTCGATACCAATCGCCGAGATTGATTTGCTCAAGCGGTCGGAGCGAAACCATGACCCCTTGGCTATTCCCTTGGAATATCTTTGAAGCAGCCTCCCATAAAGCCACGAACGGATCTGGTGATTCACTCGGCAAACAAAGCGCTTTATGAAGCATTTGCTGCGCTTTGCCTGTGTTGTGCATCATCCAATGAGCCCCAATTCCATCGACGAGTTGCCGCGGATGATTTAAAGGGACCTTCTTCCAGTTTGAGCACCATTGAATGACTTTATCGATTTGGTTTCGCTGGAGGTAATAATCGCTCACCGCAGACCATGTTGAAGGTCGTGCCGAGATTTGTTTTCTGAATGTTTTGTTGATTTTATAAGCGAGTTCCAATGGGAATTGGTATGGCTTTGATATGTCCAAGATTTCTTCCCAGGCATCGAGCCATGCTTCGCCCTGGGGGAGGTGTTGTAGTTGGTCGCTAACTTGTGTTGGCTTCTCCTCTCTTACTATGACCTCTGCCCAAAGCGTTCCTGCTAAACCTAAGTTGGGCTCCTCTAGCCAGACGTTTCTCAGACGGCTCTGAAGTTGCGCTGGAATCGTGATGTCAAGGCTGCGTCGCAGCGTATAGCGATCGATTTCAATCGCATTACGAGCGTGTTTATGCAATACATCAGCGATGTTGGTCGGGTTTTCGCAACATTCGAAACAAAATACCATCGTATCCCGAACCCTTTTGGATAGAGTTTCAGGGAGCGACTGTATCAACTGTTTGGCTTCAACGTGTTTACCCATCTTGAGGTAAAGAAAAAATAGCTCGTATGCAGCAAAAGCATAAGTGGAATCGAAACGTACAGCGATCTCGTATTCTTGCATCGCTTCTACTGTGGTCTCGTCTGGTTTCCACTTCTGTAAAGCTGAAGCATAAAAGCCATGCGCGATAGCATCTGAAGGAGTGAGAGATAGAAATTTTTGGCAGTACTGTACATGGTCTTCGATTTTTCCGTGCTCGTCGGTCCAGTCGAGTAGTGTTCTCCAGTCGCTGTAGTTGTCTGGCGCAATTTCCAAACCGAGTGCCCGGCGTTTTACGGCTTCCTCAATTTTTCCTCGGCGATATAGAATATCACTTTCTAAAAACAGTAGAGTAGCTGGAATGTTCTCATTAAAGATGTCTGGTCGACATGCACTGAGGGCTGCATCGGTTTGTCCATCTTCGTCCAGTGATCGAGCATGTAACTCATGCAATGTTGGGTCGAGCGGATCATGCAATAGACCCTCTTGAGCAATTAGGGCTGCCTGAGCGGGCCGTGCCCAACGCAAATGCAATTCTGCGAGTCGGATGTATCCGTATGTTTCAGTGAGTTTCGATTGCACCAGAGATTTAGCCGTATCAAAGGCAACGTCTTCCAATTGCATTTCATGACACCAAATCCCAAAATGTCCCCAGGCCCAATGATAGCCGGGGTATAATGTGACCGCTTTCCGCATCACTTCAATGGCTTCACTTTTTTTGTCCTCGCGCCAAAGGATATCAGCAAGGTAGCCGTGTAACACGGCGTCACGAGGGCTTGCTCCCAAGGCCTGGCGCAAAACGTCAATCCCTTTTGCAGAATCTCCTCGAGCAATATGGACATCGGATAACTGGCGCGAAACTTCGGCAGAGGTTGGATTGATTTGAAACGCACGCTGTAACGCATCGAGTTGTAAGTCGGTATTGTCGACTTCGTAACAAGCGCTTGCATATTCCAGCCAGGACTCCACCAAAAACGGGAATCGTTCCGTAAACTCTTTGGCAAGTTGAAATGCCTCAACAGACATTCCCATATAGATGTATTGCTTGACTAAAGCCGACCAAGCCTGCCACAGTTCGGGCCTTGCTCGATAAGCTCCTTGCATGTCAGCCAAGACTTGGTGAGCATCGCGCCGCGCCGTTGCCAATTTATGGTACGAAAGGATGCCATCACCGAGCGTGGATTGCGTACGCAACTGGTCAAGTAGGAAGGCAAAGTCTGCGGTAAATTCTTCTTCCGAACGACAGGTGGAAATCAACAAATTCATCGCCCAATTGTTGTCAATCCACAGCCGCAGCGATTTGATGGCTGCTTCGCGCACGCCATGTCGATCACCCAATTCGAAACAGAGTTGCCCCAATAGGCACCAGTTTCGAGGAAGATTCGGTTCTAGCTCAATGCAGAGGTCGACATGGTATTTGGCTGCTGCGAGGTCAAAGCGTTGAATGGCGGCAATCGCCGCTTCACGATGGAGCCAGGCATTATTGGGGTCACTAAGCAGTGCTTTATCCAATTCCCCTTGAATACCTTCGGGCCGGAATTGCCGTAACCATGTAACCAAGCGTTGTTGCAATTCGGTATTCTGCGGCCACGTTGCGAGTAGCTTGCACAATCTGCGTTCGCCGCTGCTCGCATCTTCCAGTTGCAGATCGAGATCGAGCAATGTGTCTAATGTGCGTCCGTCAGACGGTGCAATAGCGAGAAGCTGATCGAACAAATCACGAGCTTGTGCAAGTCGACCTGCATTTAACTCAAGCGTTGCTTTGGTTCTGATGAGCGTCGCTTGATGGGCTTTTCCTTGGGCATGTTGCACCAAACGTTGGGCTTCTGCGTGCTGTCCATATCGGTCAAAATACAAAGCCGCACTGCACAACAAATGTCCGTCATCTGGTCTCCATTTCAAAGCTTCTTGAAAAATGGCTAAGCCAGCGGCGATATCTTGGATATTCTCATAGGCCCATGCTAAGGTGATCGAAGGTCCGCAGTTCAGTTTACCCCATTGTTGGTGTCTTTCCACAAGCCATTCCACAGCGGATTGTGCTTGATGACAACGTATGGCGGTGTTGAAAAACGTCTGAGCGTAACTCTCATCCTTTTCTGCAAGACAAGCGGCGATACGATAAAGTTCAACGGAATCATCATAACGTTGCCGTGCCCAGGCCAGACACGCGTATAGGGAAACGGAATGAGAGTCGCTAGCGACCCACCGCATTAAGTACCTCAGTTCGCTCTCCGCTCGATCAAGTTCGCGCGCATCTTGTAAATACTCCTCGGCAAGCTTGGTCTTCAGTCGAACAGCTGGACCGAAGTCGCTCAGGGCTTTCTGCAATAACTCAACACGTTCAGTGCGTGTTCCAAATTCGTGGAGATAGTCGAGGCGATTCAGCACCAAACGGAGATCGTTAGGATATTTTTCTAAGAGCCGTTGCGTTAGCTGAAGAGAGTCATAGTTGTGGCCATCGTATCGCCTTAACGATAGTTCGCTCTGAAGTGTTAAGCGGTGCCCTGGCGCTATGTTTTGCATTCGTTCTAGAGTTTCAATGGCACGCTGCCGCTGATGTACGCTTAAGGCATAGTCGATTTCATATTGCAAATCGTATAATTCGGCTTCCGGGAGATGAATTGAAGCGAGTTTTGACTCTTGCTCCTTTGGAATGATGAGCATGCCACGAGGGCCACTGCTGGCATAATACTCCAACAGTTTTTCGGTCGTCGCTTCCACAATCGTTCGCGATGATGGATCGCGAATGAGCAAAACCTCACCGATTGAGTCGTAACCAACTACAGCCTGTAAGTGTCCAGAGGTTGCACTTAACGTTGTCAATGAGAACGGGATACAAGCATTGATCAAGTCGTGTGCTGATTGACTGGTTATGCAAAACTCGCGGGCCGAGAATCCATTATCGTTGGCCCATTTACGTTCGTCGTGGGCGAGTGTACCGTCGTAACAAATTCGTTCAGCGATTTCTTCATGCTTGATCGGCTTTTCCCAAAAATTTGACAGCGCGGCTAATGTTGCAGGTGCACAGGTGGAGCGATGTTGGCGAATAAAGGTGACTGGTATTTGCACTCGAAGCGTTTTCGGATCGAGTTTATCGTTTAACGTTTGTTCCAGCCGGTCTGCGAAGTGGCTGCAATAATCGAGTTCTGCGTCGCGCGCGTGAGGGATAGCTTCTGCATATCGGCCAGCTAAATATAATGTGCGTGCACGCATCATATTGAGCCATGCTGCTACAGATTTGTCGGCTGCTAGAATTGCAAGCTTTTTGTATTGGCTTAGAAGTTCAAGTGTCTCGTCATATTTTTCAAGCTCCAAGCAGAGGAATGCTAGTTGGGCGACGAGCAACGGACTTTCTGATGTGGCCGTTGCTTGCTTCAATAGTTCGTATGCCTCATCATCCCTGTTTAACTCGATGAGGATCTCTGCAAGTGTTTGTATCGAAGGACGATAACTTGGATGAAGCTCTAGCGATTTTCGACAGTATTCTATCGCCCTGTCACGTTGGTCACGCATTCGATAGAGATCGGCTTGAACCAAATGATTCCAGGCGCTGCCCGGAGACAGTTCGAGCGACCGGTCAATTAGCTTCTGCGAGCGTTGAAAATCACGTAATGAACCGAGAAGAGATCCTTTAAAAGAAAGCCAGTCTGCTTGTTGCTCATGAGTTGCTGAGGGTGGAAGTTCGATATTTCGAAATTGAAGCCAGGTACGTAGGGGGCCACGTCGGCTGCGAGAAGCGAGCCCTCCGTAGTACAAAGCCCGCGGATCCTCGGGGGATTCGCGAAGGGCTAACTGATGCAATGCGGTTCCCCAGCCTGCTCGCCCTAGTTGATAGGCGAGGCGGCCCGCCATGATACGACCGTGTACACCGGGCCACTTTCCCAATTTTCCCAAGGGCTCGGCGGCTCGATAAGCAGAAACAAAAAGTCCTTGCTCATAGAGCGTTTCGGCCTGCTGCAAATTGTCATTTGGAGGAGTCATACGTGAAAAATTCTACAGCCGTTGGGATGAGTTAGCCCCCTTTTTACCAAGTTTTTGGGGGGGATCGCAAATTCCACCAAACTGGGATCTACGAACAGACGGACTTTGTTGTTAGTCTAAAGGATTACAGGTTACCCAAACTGTCCTGTTTGAAAGAGGCAATTTGTGACATCGGTCGATCTCTCCCGGTCCAGTCTTTCCAAAGCCCGTCCCATTTTGGGGACACACATGCCCGCGTTTGTGTTCGATACGGGGATGCAAGTCGCTAGGCACGCCGCCCAAATTATCGCTCGTTTGATCCGTGAACGCTCGGAATTGGGGCAGCGAACAGTGTTGGGCTTACCCACCGGTTCGACCCCTGTCGGTACTTACCGTGAACTCATTCGTTTACACCGCAACGAAGGATTGGACCTCTCTTCGGTTGTCGTCTTTGGACTGGATGAATATGTTGGCTTACCTATCGATAGTCCGCAAAGCCACCGCGAGTGGTTGCATGAGCATTTCCTGAAACATGTGAATGTGCAGCCCGAGAACATATATCTTTTAGATGGGCAACTCACTGGAGGCGATGTCGATTTGCATTGCCGACGTTATGACGAAGCCATTCAGCATACTGGCGGCTTTGATCTGGTGTTGTTGGGCATCGGACGCAATGGTCACATCGGATACAACGAACCCTTTTCCGTGCGCAAGAGTCGCACCCGTTTGTGCACACTCGATCCCATCACGCGACAATCGGCGGCTAGTGACTTCTTCGGCGAAGATAACGTTCCCACTCAGGCTCTGACCGTGGGGCTGGGAACGATCTTGGCAGCCCGTCGTGTATTGTTGCTTGCCCTCGGTGAGCATAAAGCGTCGATTATGCGTGAAACGCTAGAAGGCTCGATCACCGATCGGGTCCCGGCAACATTTTTGCAAGATCATGGCGATGTGCGAGTCTTGCTGGATGTGGCCGCCGCTGGAAAGTTAACCGGAGTAGATACACCATGGTTGTTAGGAAATTTGGATTGGGACGATAGTCTTATCAAACGCGCGGTGTTGTGGTTGTGTCAACAAACGGGCAAAGCCCTGTTGAAGTTGGATGATGATGATTTTCGTCGCCATGACTTGCATCAACTATTGCGGC
>JBILTA010000369.1:0-5766 GCA_044371785.1 Pirellulaceae bacterium
GAATCCGGTTTCAACGGTGATGTTCATCCTTCGCAAACCTGAAGGTGCGAGCGGTCGCCCATAAACTTGACGGTCGCTCTTGCAACCGGATATCTCAGGCTTACACTCGCGAGGAATGTAAGCCTTTGAAATGAAATTAATCGCTGCTTACTTCTCGGCTTTTTCAACGCCCAGTTCTTCTAATTTCTTGGCGAGGTCTTGACCATGAGAAGCGGTTTTGACAGCGTCATCGATGGCCAAAATCTTTCCATCTTTACCAACGATAAAGGTAACTCGATTGGCAGTCGGATTGGCCCCAACTTTGGCAATTCCAAACTTCTTAGCCACACTACCATCTGGATCGCTCAAGATGGGATAATCCAAACCTAGTGACTTTGCAAAGTCCTGGTTCTTGCTCACAGGATCACAGCTTGCAGTGAAGTAGGCAACGTTGAATTTCCTTAGGGCCTCACCATGTTCCTTCATCGATTGGCATTCTTTGGTGCAGCCACCCGTGAAGGCACGTGGATACCAAGCGATGATAAATGCCTTCTTTCCGATCATATCCTTCAAGCTGTACTTTGTTCCATCCGTCCCTTCCATTTCAAAGTCAGGGCAATCAGCTCCAACCTTAAGACCATCGGCGGCATAACTGACAACCAATGACTGGAACACAAAACCCAACGCCAGAACCGCTGACATTACAAATGTGGCAAGCTTCATAAAGAATCTCCTTTGAGAGAAAACACTGACACGCACAACACGCTATTTGTGCGGTGAACATTATAGTGTACTTTACTGGGATTGTCACAGATCGGCTCAGTGCGTCTCGCGGTTTGCACTCAGTTTGCTAAACTTCACACGATGCACATATCCTTCCCTGATGTCCCTCCGTTTTCGAAAGATACCTGAACCATGTTCGAGCTATCCTTCGAAAGCTGGTGCTATCTTTTGTTAGGGGCGTTCGGCATCGGCGTGGCCAAGAGCGGCCTATCGGGCGTCAGCATGGTTCATGTGATCGTATTTGCTTGGGTGTTTGGGGCGAGGTTGTCGACGGGAGTTCTGTTGCCCCTATTGATTATTGGCGACATCTGCGCAGTTTATTTAGTGGGCAAAGATGTTCTATGGAACTATGTCCGCAAACTGCTACCACCTGCTTTGATAGGTGTGGTGATAGGCTGGTGGCTATTATCCTGGCTAGATGAACGGACTTTTAAGCCATTAATTGGAATCATCATTTTGGTGCTGACGTCCGGGCAGTTGTTTCGGATGTGGCGTCCCGATTTGATGGAGAAGGTTCCGCATTCACTTTGGTTTGCTTGGTTCATGGGTATCACCACGGGCATCACGACCATGTTGGCCAATGCGGCTGGTCCAATTGTAGCTCTGTTCTTATTGGCCATTGCTTTGCCGAAAATGCAATTGGTCGCCACGAGTGCCTGGTTCTTCTTAATCTTGAACATCAGCAAAGTTCCGTTCAGCCTGAACCTTGGCCTGATCGATCAAAGAACATTGTCCCTGAATCTCACATTAGCTCCAGTTGTTATTTTAGGTCTGCTTTTCGGACGCTGGATTATCAAGAAGATCCCGCAGAAGATTTTTGACTCATTGATACTTGCCTTCACGGCAGTAGCCGCCATCCGCTTGATCGCATCAGCATTTCAAAGCGAAGAATAAAAACCGAATCGAACTAATAGGTCGTCGGATAAATTACGATCTCGATACGTCGATTCTCCGCGCGGCCAATGGCCGACTGATTACTGGCTCGCGGATGATTGGTTCCATGCCCAATCGTAAAGAGTTGGTTAGGTGCCAGCTGATTTCGTTTCGTAAGATAATCCACCACCTGCATCGCTTGCGCAGTTGATAGTTGCAGGGGCGAACTGTAGTTACCGCCATACAGCGGCCCATCATCGGCATGCCCTTCGATCCCCACCCTCTGCTTGGGAAACATTGAGGCGATCGCATTCGCAGCCGGATCAAGGATGTTGCTGGCACTGCCGTTAAGCTGATCCGTTCCTGAAGCAAAAATCTGATCTGCTGGAATACGGATGCGAATCGTATCGCCATCAACTTCAGTCACCGTTCCGGGTATGTTAATCGTTCCCGCTAGTTTCGCGAGAGAATTATTTGCGGTTAACGTCGCACCCGTTTTTACCGACGCAGAAGCCTGAATGCCTCGCGGCTGCGGGGTGGACGGAGCGGACGCAACCCGCGACGATCCGGGCATGGAACTTTGAACCTGGGCCGTCATATCTCCAAGTTGTTTTTGCAACAATGCCGAGCGTTCTTTGTATAAATCTCCCTGCTGTTGTACTTGGGCCAACTGTGCGGTCAACATGCGATTGTTTTCGTCGAGGGCTCGCACACGTCGTTCTAAATCGGCGATTTCCGTGGAGGAAACGGTGGCCGCTGGACTAGCAGAGGCAGACATACCCATTGGACTCGAAGTACCGAATGGTTGCGTTTGCGCGAACGGATTGTTATTGCAACCCGCAATTAAAATGAGGCTACATAGAGCCGCAATGCTGTAAACTCGACACAGCATCATAGAATCGTCTCCACTTCGTTTCGCGCGTAAACCGACGAAGTGGGACGGTAGCTATTACTGGTTGCGACGACAAGAGCAATCCTCGCTTCGCAGCTCAACAGTCACTTCTCATTTTGCTATCAATGCGACGCTGAAATTCCGTATTGTAAATGCCAATAGCGGGCGATTTCTTTGGCACCCGAAATAAACATCCGTCCGTTGGATTGGCCAACGACCATATCATGCGGCGGGAGGGTATGGCTATTCAATACAAGCACGGGGCAGCCTTGATGTTGCTCACCAATGGCATCAACCACAGCCTTTCGCGGTCGCAAGAAATCCACATATTGAATATCGAGATGATGACGCACTGCGGGAAAGTAGCTTAATACGCCTTCGATGAAAGCACACTCAGGACAATAGAAACTCCGCTGATCCGCGCCATCCTTGAAATCACCCTTCAGCAGAAACAGGGTATCGCGATTCATAACATTGCTCCTCAACGCTGTTAGCGGATCTACAAGTACATTCCAATATAACCACCAGATTCATCGACCGATTTCTCTAATGCAGCAAGTCGTGCGCGTACCTTCTCCAGATCACCTGCCGCAATATAGCGATCGAACTCGACCAGCACGGCTCGATGAACGGTTTCGCTCAACCACTGGACCACCTGTTGATTGAGCCAACTGCAATTCTCTTCCCGCAATTCCACGAGCAAATCAGATCGAATCGATTTACAATCTTCAGAGTCGGTAAACAGCGATCCTTCGAAGGCAAAACACACCATGCCTAAAGAGGGATCGTTGGTGAGATGAAACTTGCACAAGGCATTGTGCAAGTAATAGGTGTTGTGAGTTCCATGATCGGAAACTGCTTTCTGCATACGAGAAAACTTCTCTTCCAATTTTGGCGAGGCGTCTTCTGGCGCACGCAGATTTGTTGCATTGCGTAACGGTAAACAATCAAACGTAATTTCTACCCAACGATCCATCGTTTCGGATTCCTATTCTCTGACTATCGCAGCACAGCTTGCAACCAACCCTGCTCCATCTTCAAGTCGGAAAGTTGCAAATTGGGAAGATTCGGAAATCGCTTCTTGATATCCGCCATCATGGCAGGTGTCTCGGCTTCATCCGCTGGTTTATCCAGCAGCTTTTCCCGGAAGAGTTTATCAAACTTACCTTTCAGGAACGCTTGCAAGGTGACACCGCGTGTACCGCGACCTTGGCGTCCAACCAAATCGATACGCACATCTCCCTGACGTACCAGTTCCGTGCGTCCATCAACGGCGTTGGGTGCGTACACAGCAGTCACCGTAAGTGACTGATCGAGCACTTGATCACCACGTTCCATACGGGTCAAACGAACGGTGATCTCGATCTGCCCATTACGCAAATCCATTTCAATTGGATGGAAAGGCGCTAGTGTGATCGACCAAGGACGTTCATCTTCTTGGTTGAGCATCTCTTCAGGCACTTTACCCAAGATTTGTTTTGCCAAGTCAGGTAGTTCTTCACTGCGAATGATTCGACCACCCAAGATAGAATCACCGTAGTTCATGACCACAGATTGATGCACCCGAACAACTATGTCTCCATCTGGCACAGGGAGTGGACAAGCAACCGGTGCCAACAACTGGTAAGGTCGACCATGATCTAAGTACAAATGTAATTCTTCATCGGTGGTAAAACCGTTTGTCGTGGGACGCTCTAAAGCCAAGCGATCCATCACCACCAAGCCATTGCCATTATTTTGGGACAATTGCTGGTCGGTTTGTTGACGAAATTGATCGGTAACACGCTTCTGCAATCGCCCTTCAGCGATGGTATCGGCTTGTGATTTCGACTTGGCAACCTTTTTATTGGCAATATTCCGCACCAGATTCGAACGATGAGAAATCGAATCGATGACGCTGCAAAAATCACTGTCGATGCAAACCGGCCCAGCACTCAAGCGAACGCCGTCCGATGCAGATGGAACAAGTGTCAGAGAGCGAGAGACGTGAACATTGGAATAACCTCGAGAATCAATCCGTACCCCTCGGTTATAGCCAACGTTGTCACTGGAAACTTTTCCGCTCATAATCAATTGCAATTGTGCATTTTGGCTGTTAGGCACAAAACAGCATTCCAACTGACCGTCGATAGTCGCGCAACCCGTCATGTTGGTTCCCAAGATGACTTCGCTTACAGGATTGGTCTGAAGTACAGGCCGACCAATGGCTTTATTGGCGAGCGACTCCTTGACCACAATCTGCATATTCGGTTGTGAGTATTCCTTCCGAATAATCGAACGCAACTTAGGCGTTTGACGGCTATCCCAGAGATAACTGAGCAACAGACCTGTATCACGTGAACGCTCTAATTCTTCATCGGCGACGGAATGCTCCTGAAGATGCTGATCGAGTTCTTCGAGACGTCGGGAAAGCAACGTCATCGTTTGCTCGCTGTTCTTTCCAAAACGCAATGCATGTACCATCGCAACAAGCGCATCGCGAACATCGGTAAACGGTCGTGCTTCGAGGCCGACATAGTTTTGACGGAAACGCGTTTCTATGGCAGCATAATCCGATGCGGTCGCATCAGGATTTGCCACAATGACCTTCAGTTGATCCCAATGCAAAAACTTCATCCACTTCGCCCCATTTGGACTTTGGTTTGGAATGAGGAAGTTTTCAAGTCGCTGCATGGCAGAGGCTAGTTTAGACTGTGCATCGCTAACACTTGGCAGGGTCGCCGCATTTAGCTCTTTCGCCCCTTCCTTGAGAATTTCAGCCCACGGCGTGGATGGACTTGTATCTTGGGCCGTGGCTGCGTTGGACATCGGCAATGAGCTACCCATCAAGGCCAGGGCCAATGCTGATTTAAACGCGATCTTTCTCATATCTGCTCTTTCAATCCATAGTTGAGTATCAAGGTCAATCCGTCGCACAATTGGAATTTCTCCGCTGGTTCGCCCAGTTTACCAGGAATGGAGGGGCATTCCCATGCCGATCCTCCCGACTTCCCCTCCTTTTTACTTGCATCTCGCCCCGTATTGTGCGATTCTCTTGCGATAAGCCCGTCTCTGGCGTTGTAGCCACAAAGTCGCCCTGCTTGCGTGGGCCATTCCCAATCCCTTAGCAAGCTACAAAAAAGCACTCGCCAAAAGTACAAGTTCTACTCAGAACACTACAAGACTCTCATTAAGAATCTCCCTTCCATGTCCCCTCTCCGAATTCTCACCTGCGCTCTTATCCTCTGCTGTTTGTTTCC
>JBILTA010000370.1:0-5764 GCA_044371785.1 Pirellulaceae bacterium
TGTTCCCAAGATAGCCGAGGAAACATCGTTAACAAAATCGGCGAATATGACTATGCCAACCGAAAGCTGACCACGAAATGGTGGGATGACAACGCGATCGAGGAATCTACGCTGAAACTGCTGGAAAACGAGGACGTCGAATATCAAGTGCTCTCGAATTCACGCCAACCGAATCAAAAGTTTTCGGCTATCAAACTGCGTCGTGCGCAACCGCCGAAAGAACTTGCCACAACCTTTATTCAGTTAGGTGACACCTACTTGCTCAAGAAGACTTCTGAAATTCAGCAATCTCTTCGCTTTGGCCAATCCTCGATGCAAATGCAGCATGAATTCAACATGAAAAATCTGGAAGCCTCCAAGGAGTTCGGTCGGGCTCTTGGGCAAGTAACCATCGAATAAAACAAACACCATTGCATATGACACCGGAGTACCCAACCATGAAACCTAATTTCTGCTCAGCCTGCGGAGCTAAACTCAACGACGGACCAGCGTTCTGTCCTTCCTGTGGTGTGGCGATCCAGAGTCAATCCGCGACAAACGTCACTGCAACCGAATACCGAGTCCCTCCAGTTCTATCCTCAGGCGCAATTGCCAATGGACACTCCAAAGTCACCGCCGTCCTTTTGACGTTATTCTTTGGTGGCTTCGGGTATCTGTATACGCCAAAAGAAGATGGAAAAAAACTTTTTTTTACCATTTGGGTCGGGAGCACTTTTTGTATGTTAGGCGTAATTTTTCTTGCCGGAAGTGTAGCAACAGCAGGAACGACAGATCCAGCATGGGTAAACGGCATAGCTATGGGTGCCGTCTTCATGCTAATTACAACGTTTATATGGAGCGTTCTTCCCTTGTTGACAACCGCGATGCGCACCCAAGCCTGGTATGACGACTATGACCGCAAACATGGTGCCCACTAATCCACATCAGTGAATCAAAAGCCTCGCTAAATGAGCTAGTCCGAAGGGCTCGGCAGTTAAGATATAAACTTTGGCCGACGATTTCATCGTTAGCCAATCTTTCGAAAGATGAATCATTAGTCTGCTGAAAAGCTGGAGCTCTAGCAAGACATTCTTGGCGATTATGTAGGTTAGCAAAGATGTCGTTGTCACTCGCACCTTGGAACCATGATCCATGAATAGACACTTGAAGAGCGAAGAGGATTATCCAATGAGGAACTGAAGGCTGGCTACGTCAGCTTGGTTTCGCAGAACCAATGATCCTCTTGGTGACCTGTCAAACATTGCCCTTGGCATGCCCATCACGATCGGCCGGATCGAAATACAATCGTCCGAGCATCTTTACCAAGCCATGCGATTTCCGCATCTTCCAGATGTGCAGTTACAGGTTTTAGCTGCTGATGCTCCGAAAACGTGCAAGGCCATTGCACGTCAATACGATAGCTTCTCTCGCAGTAACTGGGGTGATATCCGAGTCGGAGTGATACGCTGGCGTCTGTCAAGAAGATACCCTTGATTGCGCCGGTTCGATATAAAAATCTGGTAGGAATCCGAAATCGGGACGGTCACGTTTGTAAAACCGAATAGTACCGTTCTACGGAATAAGCGGGAACACAACAGGGCCTTCCAGGGATTGGGGGGAGCTATCCGTCAGCCTCGTTTACCCACCAAATTGCCAGCCTTGCGGGGGCTGATGAATCAACACAGTTTTGGGACTAGATGGACGTCGGTTTACCGTAGGCTAGAAGATTGAAAGAATCAGGAAATTTCTGTCACATCGAGATTGCAAAGTGTTATAGGAAGGTGCGGTAGGTATCGTAAGCTCGTTCATTTTAAAGCTCTCTCGATTTTGCGCACAACCCAGGAACGGGATACACGAGTAACTCCTCAGAAAAAGCAAGTCATTCACTGCCGAACGCTTCCTCGCGAAAACGTAGTAGCTCCGTTGATTTCCGTAAAGAGACAGGAGACCCAATAAAATTCAAATCACTCCCTATAGGTGTTGAATCGCCATAATGCCGCTGATATCACCACTTCTCTTATCGTTACTCGGAAGCCATGGTTCAAAATAACTTGAAAATATTTGTCACATAGATGCAGGGTAATTTTGAAGGTTCATAAGAGAGCCCAAGAAATTTCTAGGACACTTTTAAGGGGCCGATTGGGAAACTGCTTCAAATTTATACTGGCTAGTGAGCCTGTGCATCTACATGTTCTTTGCCGATTATGAAGCAACCAGCAACCGAAGTGGTTCATTGGCAAAATTAAGGGACACCCATAAGTAAAAGGATACGTCCTATCGTGGATAGCGTTTAAGATAGTGCTGTTTTTCTATGGAAAATGTTCTTATCCCCGAGCAACTCCCGGGTCTAGATACTTCAAAGTAACGTTGTTGCAATTCCAGATTCGACTTTAACTTTAATTGGTATTTTATGCAAAGTAGCAATTTGTCAGATGCTAATCCCTATGGGTTTTCAGGAAGCTTGTGTTCGGAAAATAATCCAAGCGTAAAATCGCTATTGAGATGGTACTCGCCTACACAAATCTGGATTGCCAATCTCATCGGAGGCCCAATTGCTGGAGGGATTCTAGCGCACATCAATTTTGCAAAAAGTGGGCAGTCTGAGAATCCACCCTGTTTAATTGCTGGTATTACTTACGCCGCCTTCATCTTTTTTTGGCCGTGGCCAGCCTCGTGGATATGTTCATCGACTGGTTTGTCTTTCAGTTTTCTTATGATTCTTGCGTGGACTGGACTCGGTCGGCAGGAATTTATCAATTTCTACTTAGGTGGAGGTGGGTACAAAGAGCATCTAGACCGGGGTGGAAAGCAAGCTTCTTGGCTTGGAATGATAGGAATAACACTTGGGGTATTCTCTTCAGTACACTTCCTGGCTGTCGCCTTCAACAGCTTGGCTGTCGCAGCTATATCTCCGCTCGCGTACACATTGCTTATGATTGGAATGGAGCTTAGATGATTGCATCCCCATTTGCGCAAATTATCGCCGACAAGCAAACCCCTATACAAACTCCATGAATCAATGAGGTGACTCTATGCAAAACAGAAGATTTAACTGGTTGTTTTCTCTAGTGCTCATCGGCTTATCGATTATCTTAGTTCGCTATAGCTTGACTTGGCATTTCCTACAGGTGGCTGATAAAAGGCTTGCTGACGAGGGAGTAGATGGCAGCCGTAAGCCATTAACGAAACTAACAGACGCTCAAGCTGAAGCGCTCAGTAAGTACAAAGGATCTCTTGATTTACGCGACCTGGAACAAGTAACAGACTTTCAGGCCGTAATTCTTAGTCAACATCAGGGCCCACTTTATCTTGATGGTCTGCATCACCTAACGGATGTTCAAGCGGAATCGTTCGGTAAATGCAAATACTATCTTTCGTTGAACGGCCTTAAGTCGCTAACGACTGTTCAGGCACGTCATTTGAGTAGACATGGTGGAGTGTCGCTGCGGGGAATCGAAGAACTCTCCGATGAACAATCCGAGATTTTTGCTCACTCTGAATCGGTGATCCATGGAAAGACGGTAATCGACCCGAGCAAATTTACTGTTTTATCGGATGCCATGGTTGAATCCCTCGTAGCGAAAGCAATGCAAAGTGAATTGCAACTCGATAACTTAAAGCGAATCACCGACGCACAGGCTAAGCTACTAAGTAGACATGAGGGCCAATTATTTCTGAACGGTTTGAATCAGTTGTCTGACAGGCAAACAGAGTTGTTAAGTGACCACCTAGGAATGCTTCACCTAAATGGCCTCATGGAGTTGTCCGATACACAGGCAAAGTCACTGAGTCAAACAGCAGGAGGTCTGTGGCTAAACGGCATTGTAAGGTTAACGGATTCACAAGCTTTATTTCTGAGTAAGCAGCGATTTCTCAGTTTGACAGGGTTAAAAGAGCTGTCCGATGCGCAGGCGGAACAGTTTGGCAAGCATGGAGGAGAACTCGATATGGGCCAGATTTTGAAGAACGAATCTGATGGAAAAGATGAAGAGGTTACACTTAGTCGCTTCTTTGTAGACTTAAATGCGAGGGATGCTGGGGAAAAGGAAAAGTCCCCGAATGTGAGGGCGAATTCGGAATCGGAAACGCCGAATCAGGACAGCTCAAGTCGCGAATGGCAGAGAGTAACTGTGGTTCCTTCAGTTCAAAAAACCGCAAAAGAAAAGCGATTGGAAATACTAAAATCCCCTCGCATTTTATTGCTTGACGGCCTAACGGTATTATCGGATACCCAGGCCAACTATCTGAGCTCTTTCAAAGGACAGTACTTAGATCTGTCGGGACTAAAGGATGTGTCGGAGTATGCAAAGGGAAAATTACGAAATAATAGACACATCATACTTTCCGTTTCGGGCGATACACTCAAGTAGGTCATCAAGATCGATTACTCACTTCTTACGATCCGTATGACTGCCTCTGAGGAAATCGAGCAATGCTTGTTCTGGGATTCCATGCGCGGCGTCATGCCCTTCATTCTTGACCTTGTAATGGATAACGTCTCCTTCAAGATAGCTGAAGATCTCCAGGTCGCCACTGATTCGTGACGGCTCGATTAACCTTTTCCCTTCATATCCCATGTGCTTGGCCCAAACATACGTCGATTCTTCGGCGGCAAGAAACGCCAGTTTGCCGTTTTTGGCCGGAATCACTCTTGAAGGTCCACCAATGTACGGAACGATATCGTCCTTAAGGCCGGAGATGTTCATGAGCCGCTTGCCTTTTGCCGGAATCGCTGCAGTATGATATTCGTTGTCCGCGCCTTTGGCTTTGAATTGTTGACCGTTGTACTGCCACACGTTAAGCGGGCTGACGCCGCTGATGTAATTGCGAACGTTTGGCAGGTCGCTTTCGATCATCAATTGATTGATCAGCGCCGACCCATTGGACGAGCCCATGATCGTAAAGTTGATCGGATCAACGTTATCAGCTTTGGCAAGCTCCGCAACGATCGCTTCGATAAAGCTTCGATCATCAGCTTTGGATCTCTCGGAAACTATATTCCAACTCTCGCGATAGCCCTGCGGAAACACCATGATATACTGAGATGCGATCGTCTGCCGGCCTCGACGAAATCCACGCAGCGTTTCTTTCGCATCGCCGCCATTGCCATGCAGGAAAACGAAGACTGGAAGCCGCTTGTTTTCAAAATATTCTGGGACATTGACGTAATACGGACGCTTGAATGCCTCTTCCTGCGACCACGACTGAGTAATGAAATACTCGCCCGACGTGATAGGAACGGCGGCGGCTGATCCGGTCGCGTTCAACGCGATGCCCAAGGCGGCAAGCAAAATGAAACGAAATGGCATGTCTTAGTTCCGTGCGATCCTGAGATATGTTCCTTCAACAATCCATCATCACAGTAGTCAGGCTATTCGATTTATCCTCGATCTAGCTGTTTCTTGACCCACTTCGGATCTCTCCGCTTATCCAACACTCCCACGGCATAAAGCCCCTGATTTCGAGCATGACCGACGACTTGATTTTACACCAACAGTGAGCCCATTATTTGGCAACCACGAAAGACACAAAAGACACGAAAGGTTCAGCGATGCTAATCACTTACCATTTCCATTTATTACAACGATCTGAGTTCATACAACATAAGTAGTTCATTACGGGCAGTGCAACGCTCTGAGATTAGTGGGAATTAGTGGTGATTAGTGTTCCCCACTCTTCTTCAGCAGGGCGGAAAGGGAACACTAATCGGCACTAATCTTCACTAATTAGTAACCTCCATAACCGACCATTTTTTCCATGTTCAACGTTTGGTTTGCACGTTACA
>JBILTA010000371.1:0-5740 GCA_044371785.1 Pirellulaceae bacterium
GATCCACTTTCCATTTGTTAAGGTGGAGGAAGCTGATTTTGTGGCGCTAGTACGTTTAGGTTGTGATTTACCTTCCAAAGTTGGGTCGTATTGGCTTGGATCAAATCGTGGGTTTGGAATGGGAACAACGGCCGCTGTTTCCTTTAGGAATTGTTCAATTTTGTGGTCAAGTTCACGGACCAATTCGGGATGTTGATTTGCCAGATTATCGGTCTCACCCAAGTCTTCTTTTAAGTTAAACAGTAAATAGCGATGCGCACCTTGTTCCCCGCCGTGAAAAATCCGAATTAGTTTCCAGTTTTGATGATGCACCGAAACGCTTGGGGGAAGCCAGTCGGGCACGGTTGGGCTATGGGGGAAATACTGAAAGAGATAACGGTCTCGTATTGTTGCTCCAAGCAGAGAGGCCTTTATACTACTGCCATCGAAGGCTTGGTCGTTGGGTTTAGGGAGATCAAGTAAGTCTACGAGCGTTGGATAAAAGTCTTCACTTTGAACGAGGGAATCATTACGGGTATTCGGGGTTGATAGACCAGGCAAAACCACAACACATGGTACGCGAGTACCACCCTCAAAAAGTGTAGCCTTGCCACCACGTAATGGGCGATTGCTTGTAGGTGGGACTCCAGCCACATCGTTGTACATATTCCCCCCGTTGTCCGAGGTAAAGATAATAATGGTGTTACGGCTGAGATCGAGCCTATCGAGCGTGTCTAGAAGTTTTCCGATTGCGTCATCCATGCTTTCCAACATTGCTGCATAGGTGGGGCAACGCTGAGCGTCTGTGGGATCGACTCGGGCTTGATGTTTTTCGATGAGTTGCTTCTTGGCATCGAAGGGGGCATGAACACTGAACATCCAATAGTTCAGGTAAAAAGGTTTGTCTTTGTTCTCTTCGATCCATTCAACGGCCTCAGAGACCATGCGGTCTTCGATGTGTTCATCGCTTGAATTTGGTTTGAAGTTCTGGAATTTCCACGGCGCCACATAGCTACCAGCGGGACCGGGGCCTGGATGATGGGGAAGATCGATATCGAAGCCTTGTTGCAAAGGCGAATAAGGTTCGGGACCTAGGTGCCATTTTCCAAAATGACCGGTTGCATAACCTGCATCCTTTAAAGTCTCAGCAAGCGTTCGGTATTCCGGTTTCAAACGTGTAGGTGGGGAAGGCTGGATCACTTTTTGATTCGGGGCGGCACTGGCAGCCAAGGTTGCTTTGAGATTCACCTGCGGCAAGTGGCCGTTGGGTGTTGTAATACCCGTTCGAGCAGGGCTTAGTCCCGTCAGCAGGGCAGAACGTGTAGGAGAGCAGAGAGGGCTGGCTGAATAGGCGCTGGTGAACGTTACACCACGTTGGGCCAATCGCTCAAGATTTGGGGTTTGATGATACTTTGTTTGCCCGTTTAACGTTGTATCGCTCCAACCAAGATCGTCCGCCAAAATTACGATGACATTGGGACGAGGGGATTCTGCTTGAGCAATTTGGCATTGCGATGTAAACAGAAGCAGGAACGCGGCGTGGACGATAAGCCACTTATGCATAGTACGGTCCTATACGTCAAAAGTGTTTGTTCGGATTTGGAACGGAATCGTCAAAGCATAAAGGATCAACCCAGCATTCGGTCGTGGTTGATAGTAACTGAACGACCGGAAAAATGAATGGCCTTAGCTTACGCGAGGACATCGTGGATGACATGTCCCTTTACGTCGGTCAGTCGCATATCGCGTCCACCGAAGCGGAAAGTGCTTCGAGTGTGATCGACGCCCATGAGATGTAAGATCGTGGCATGCAGGTCATGCATTTCAGCTCGGTCAACAACCGCTTTGTAGCCAAAGTCATCAGTTGCACCATACACGGTTCCTGGCTTGACGCCTCCGCCTGCTAACCAAACGGAAAAGCCATATTGATTGTGATCGCGGCCATCAGCGCCTTGAGCAAAAGGAGTTCTGCCGAATTCACCTGCCCAAACGACCAAAGTGTCCTTGAGCATGTCGCGTTGCTTAAGGTCTTTTAGTAAAGCGGCAATAGGTTGATCGACTGCTCGGGCATTGTTCTCATGCCCTTCCTTGAGGTTCGCATGTTGGTCCCAGCGATCACCACCCACTCGAGGGCAGGTGAGTTCGATAAAGCGAACTCCTTTTTCGATCATGCGACGCGCGATAAGGCACTGAGCTCCATAGATGCGTGTTGGTTCATATTCGGCATCTAAGCCGTACATTGTTTTTGTATTTTGAGGTTCATCTGTCAATGACATCACTTCAGGCACAGCCATTTGCATTGCAAAGGCGAGTTCATAATTTCGAATTGCAGACTCTAAGGCATCATGTTTGCCGACTTCTTTCGTTGCGAGCATATCGAGTTGTCGAACGATGTCGAGTTTCGAGCGTTGTGCAGCGGCGTCCGCCTCTGCTCGCTCGATGTTTGCCACCCCTGTTCCAGAAGGTTTAAAGACTGATCCTTGGAAACTGGCGGGGAGGAATCCGCTGCCAAAACAATCGAGTCCACCTGGTGGTATCAGACCGCCATTAAGAACGACAAAACCAGGTAGATTCTCGCACTCGCTCCCTAAGCCATAATTGACCCAAGCTCCCATGCTTGGACGGCCTTGCAAGCCGCTTCCCGTGTGCAAGAAATAATTGGCAAATGTATGTTCGGGGAACTCGGAAGTTAACGAACGAATCACCGCTAGGTCATCCGCGCATGAAGCGATATGTGGGAATAGAGAACTTACGGGGAGTCCAGACTCGCCATACTGCTTAAACTTCCAAGGGCTCGCCAGAACCTTGCCATTGTTATTGAATTGAGTTGGCTCAACATTAAAAAGCTCGCCTGGGTCACGGCCATTATATTTGTCCAGCAAAGGCTTGGGGTCGAACGTATCGATCTGTGAAGGACCACCGTCCATATACAAAAAAATAACATTCTTGGCTCGAACTTCATGATGAGGGCCATGTCCGGCTCGACCCAAGTCTTCTTTGTCGGCAGCATAGCTACGTTCAATACTCAGTGCCGAAAGTGCGAGAGCCGCGAATCCACTCGAGCACTGCTGAAGCATCGAACGCCGCGAAAGTGATTGGGAGCGGTAGCGCTGGCAGGGATAGTGCTGTAACATAGAGCTACCTCAAATAGATAAATTCTTTAGTGTTGATCAGGATATGGGCGAGATCGGCCCATTGAGCGGGGTTGTTCGCGTTGCGAACGACGCTCGACGCGATTTGTACTTCTTCATCCCGTGGAGGTCTTGCGAAGGCGGTGAGGTACATGTATTGAATTCGCTCTTGTGTGTCATTGGAGTGAGAAAACACTCGATTTCGCCATAAGGCAGCTTGCTGAGCCACAAGGGGATCATTCATCAAGATCAAAGCTTGGGCTGGAACATTGGAGACATTACGCCGCCCCATGGTGCTGAAGGGAACGGGGGTATCAAACGCCAGCATCCAGGGGGACAGGAAGTTGCGACGAACAGAAATGTAAATCGAACGTCTGCCATCACCATCGAGTGGACCGCTTGTTCCAGGCCGACCACGTCCATCCATAAATGGTGTGAGATGAATCGGAATGGGAGGACCAAACTGTTTTGGACTTAGGTTTCCAGCGAGCATTAGCAGAGCATCGCGAATTGATTCGCCTTCCAAACGCTTCAGTGGACGATGATGCCACATCAAGTTATTAGGATCGTGTGCTAAAGCAGCGGGTTCCGGTTGGCTTGACATCTGATAGGTTTGCGAGAGCACTATATATCGGATCATCTTTTTAAGACTTCGTCCATCAGAAACAAACTTTGTTGCGAGATGGTCGAGTAGATCGAGGTTTGTGGGGCTTTGGCCGAGGACACCGAAGTCATCTACCGTTGGTACAATGCCTCGACCCATGAGGTAGTGCCAAATTCGGTTGACGATGACACGATGAGTCAAAGGGTTGTCGGGATTGTTAATCCAATCGGCTAATTGCGAGCGTCCACTACCGCTCGAAATCGGCATCGGCTGATCACCGCTGATTGCGGACAAGAAACGACGCGGTTCGACTTTGCCCGGTTTGGATGAATTACCTCGAATCAACAAATGGTCATCTTCGCCGGTTCCATCCATCATGGCGGGGGCAGTATGGGAGGTGAACAGGGCTTCCGATCGCAATGCATTTCGTTGTTCGCGCCATTGAGCTACAAGCTTGGCCGCTTCACTGTTTGCTGCGGGTTTCGTGTGGACTTGGATAAACGCAAAATCATCCACGCCGATGTTGCCCCAGCCAGCCTGATAGTCGTCGACAACTTGGATTTTAGCCTTCTTTCCTTTGAATGGCCGGACATCCCAGCGATGTTCATTCATGCGATTATTGCTGTTGCCGGTTGCTGTGAGAGCCACAACTCCGTCGACGATCAAATTGACACACGTCTTTCCTGCGTGTGCACCTCCGCCGACCAAAAACTCAACTTCGTCGCAATCGATTGTAAACTCAGGGGACGTAAGTGTACCGGTAAGTTGATCTCCAGCTTGGGTATTGGGTCCCACTTTTCGGATGTTGTGAGAGTTGACGAAAAATTTACCGCGATGGTTTACGTTACCTTGATAGTCAGCGATCGTATCAGAGGACTGTGGTGCGGTTCCGAATGCTTCGCCTTCCACGGTCCATTCGCCATAGTTGCCCGATTCAAAGTCGGCAAAGACTTCTCGTTTTCGTTCGAAGTGTGTGTTGGCGAATGAGTCGAGAGTCTGGTTCATCGTTTGGTAGGCAGCTTGTTCGGCGGCGATTGTATCATCAATCTGTTTACGTTGATCATCGGTTATTCCCTGTGCGACAACATGAATGGCAAGTGTCGCGGAATCAGCTGGCACAAATTCCAGGTGCAGTCGGTGTCCGACGTATCGCTTAAGGTTCATGTGGACCCAGCGTTCCGTTTCGTTAACACCTCGAATCGTTTCGCCATGTAGCGGACCAGCGATAAGGCGATGTGAATCAACGCAAGCAACGATGTGCCCTTTACCTTCAACTCGGCAAAAGACATTTCCATCCGTAATTTCGAAAGTAGGTGAGCGAAGGGTACGGCCAGGTTTTGGGAGTTGATCGAGTTGGCTGCTGTTGTGTACAGCTCCTTCAGTGATCGATTTTAGACCATGCCAGAAAGGATCATTGACGGCGACTGTATGGGGTCGAATTTTCACAGAGCCCTGAGCATCGAGGTAGAGTTCACCTTGAGCGCGTGGGGAAAAGCCGAAGATAACACCATCCTGTATAAAATCATTTGCTTGGATCTGGCTGTAGTCGACGACAATTGTGTCACTGTTGACAGCAGTGGATGGTGGAGTGGCGTTAGAGGGGCTCAAATCATCGAGAATCTTCCGCAGTTCTTCTCCAAAGGATTGATCGAGTTTCTGTAGTTTTAGTGCGACGGCACGATTCTGTTCCATGGATTCAAATGGAACTTGCCGATAATCGCTGCTCTGCAAGAATCCCGATAGGGCGTAATAGTCATTGGAGGAAATAGCGTCGAATTTGTGATCGTGGCAACGAGCACATGCTACGGTTACGCCCAGAAAAGTCTTCGACATCACATCCAGCATGTTATCGAAACGATCTGCTTCATCTTTGCGTACGTCAACGGGAGAGTGAACCCACTCACCGAGGAACCAAAAACCGGTGCCCAGAATCGATTCGTTGAATTTGTTCTCTGGATGAAGACGAGGTTGCGTGATGAGATCACCCGCAATATGTTCGCGAACAAATTGATCGTAGGCAACATCC
>JBILTA010000034.1:0-17392 GCA_044371785.1 Pirellulaceae bacterium
GACGGCATTCAATCGGGGAGCGAATTCTTCTAAGCGTTTTACCGCATTGAGGCTATGGTGATAGTCCCAGACATCGCAAACAATGACTGCGGTCTCTTCAGGTTTCCAAGACTCTTTTGATTCAAGGGAAAGGAAAAGTGATGACGGATGTGCAAGAGGTTGTTGTGTCCGTGTCGTTACCTCAATTTCCTTTGCTTGAGTCACATTGCTCCCGATTGCAGCCATAGCGCATAACGACCATAAAGCGAGGATACTGTTGGAGAATCGCATGGAAGGACTCGCAATAAAACGGTGGGGAGCCAATGGGGTTTACTTCGAAAGACGATCGAGAATGTTTTTGGTAATCTGCATAACGCCGGGATCTTTGCCGCTGAGTCCGTGGGACCAATCGGTGCTTCCTACTGAGATTACTGTGCCGCCATGCGTGTAAATGCCCAGTACGGCTGCCCCTACGCGATCTGCAGGGAAGCGATCATACCACAGTGAATCGTCGGGATGCCACTTGGCAGTTGCGGTCGCCAGTATTTCGAAATCAAGCGGGGTGCCATCTGAGCCCGTGGGATAAGGTAGGCCGTCACGCAGCACCATTTCGCAACCGTCGCATTCATAACCCACAATGGTATCTTTCGAACCTAGTAAGTCCCCTTTTTTGAGGTTACTGTTTGCAAACAGCCAATGTTCTGGACGATATACAGTGTAGCCACCCGACCCATCCATAAATTGTTCATGACTGCGATGGTAGCCACCATGTAGAAAGCCCACACCGGTGAGTTGGTTTTCAGGACGTTGAACTAGATGGTGGCTCCACAATGTTGACAGCAGCTTATGGTCGCCCGCGGGGAAAAGGGGATCGGCATTAAAGCGTTGTTTCCACGACGTTAGGGCTGTGCCATTATCTTCGCTGCGCACTTGCCAACAACAAGTATTGCCGCTGAAAAAAGCAACGTTGCCACCCTGAGAGATATATGCTTCTAAATGATCTCGCATTGGAGCGGACCAATATTCATCATGCCCCACGCTTAATATCAGTTTGTATTGCTTCAACAGTTCAGGACGATATTCCAAATCGAGATTCGAGGCGTAGTCGATGCGATAGCCATTGGACTCAGCCCAAGTAACAAAGGGCAATTCCCAGCGAGTGTATTGACTCGAGCCAGGGCGATGGAAGGAGACACGATGCCCTTGCAGGTTTGCACGCCCATTGTAAGCGTACAAGCTTGAACCACCCCAGTTGTTGTACGCGTTGTACGTGTTGGTTGCGAGCTGAAGTAAGATCGAACTATCTTTGCCGGGATTTGCCGCTCGCAGTACAAAAAACGTATCAGCGGTTGCTGTTCGCTTTCCGCGATGCGTAAATTTTCCCCCGTTATCGGTGACTTCAAACTCAACTTGATAATAGCCTGTCGGCCAATCTTGTGGGATTTGGAAGCTCCAAGAAACAGGCCACTGGCAACCATGGCTGGCAGCGTTTTCTGGGATCGGATGTTCGTGGCCTGTAATACCTGTTTGCTTGAGTACTTCTTTTTTTTCTGCCCCAACGCGAAAAATTTTGAGCGAAAACTGAGACGCAGAAGTGGAAGTATGGAGCTTCAGTTGATCGCCAGGTGCGTAACTGATTTCAGCTGGATAGCCTTCGACGAAAAGAGGTCGTAATTCCTCGGCCGCGATGAAGTTCGTGGTCGAGGAAATACTCAAAAGAAGTAAAAAGAAGAGTTGCCAAAGGTGGGACCGATATGGGTAGAAGCGGAGAGAGAGGGCATGCATCATGTTGGTTTTTCCAGGTTTGTTTTATCTGGATCGGGTGTCACGGAGACGGTTTCTGTTGGTGTTGATTTCTCTTGGATTGGCGTATGAGGAGTTGCACCGCCCTCTTTTTTCGCGATGAGATAGTAAAAGACGGGAGTCAAGAAGATGCCGAAGATCGTCACGCCGAGCATGCCAGAAAACACAGCGATTCCAAGTGTGCTGCGCATTTCGGCGCCAGCTCCCGAAGCGAGGGCCAGTGGAACGACTCCTAGGATAAACGCAAACGAAGTCATCATGATAGGACGCAATCGCAAGCGGCACGCTTCAAGTGTGGCTTCAAGCGAATTCATACCATGAGTCTGTTTCTCTTTGGCAAACTCCACGATCAGAATAGCATTTTTACTGGCGAGTCCCACGAGTACCACAAACCCGATCTGAACAAAGATGTTGATGTCCATACGAGCCAAGAAGACACCGATTGTGGCACAGAGCAAGCACATGGGGACAACTAGAATTACAGCCAAGGGGAGTGTGACCGACTCATATTGCGCTGCCAAGACCAAGAAGACTAGCAACACGGCAATAGCGAAAACGATTAGGGCTGTATTGCCTGCTTGAATTTGCAAGAAGGTCAATTCGGTCCATTGAGCGTCCATGCCTGAAGGGAGGTTCTCCGCAGCAAAATCATCGATCGAGTTTACAATGTCACCCGAGCTGACTCCTGGGAAGGACATACCATTGATGGCAGCCGCATTAACACCGTTGTATCGAGTTACGGCTGCTGGTCCACTGGATTCATAAACGACCGCTAATGTAGAGATCGGAACTGTGGATCCATTGGGAGAGCGAACTTTCAGACGTCCAACTTGTTCGGGTGAAAGCCGATATTGAGGGTCTGCTTGTAAGTTGACCTGCCAAGTGCGGCCAAACTGATTGAAATCATTGGCGTAATAACCACCTAGATAAAGTTGCAGCGTTAGGAACACATCTTGTAATGAGATCCCTAGCGATTTGCATTTCGTTCGATCGACATCCACGAACATTTGCGGAGTGTTAGCTCGGAAGCCATTGAACATGCCTACCATTCCGGGCAAGGTCGAACCGTTATTTGCAAATTCATCTGCAGCGGATTGGAGATTGTTGAGACCGCTGGCACCAACGTCTCGTACCATGATCTTGAAACCTCCGGCGGAGCCTAGACCATCAACGGGCGGCGGACCGAAGACGGAAACAACGGCTTCAGGGATTTCAGCATTGATGATGGCTCGAAGTTTGGAAGCGATAGCTGCTCCACTTTTCTCAGCGCCTTCGCGATGATGGAAGTCGTCTAAGATCACGAACATGGACGCCAAATTTGAACCGACGGCATTTTGTACGATAGACTGGCCAGCAATACCGATGGTGTGACCAATCCCTGGAATATTGGCATCGGCGTGATGTTCTTCGGTTGCGTTTTGCTTTTCGTCCGGCTGATGTTCTGTTGGAGAATGATCCTCAGGGACGCCGATCATTTTATCAAGTTTCGCGACAAGTCGCTGGGTACGTTCTAGTGATGCGGAGTCAGGCAAGCGGATATCTATGAGAAGATAGCCCTTATCCTGGTTGGGAATAAAACCCGTTGGGACCTTGGTCATAGCGAAGTAGGTCGAATAAAGTAATCCCAAATAAACCAACACGACAATGAAGCTGAGACGAAGCAGCCAACCGACGATGCCAGCGTAGACGTTGGAAGCAAAATTGAAACCCAAATTGAATGCTTTAAAGAACCAACCCAAGAGAACACGCAACAGAACAGAGAGTGGATCTGTTTGTTCGTTTTTAGGCTTCAAGAGAATCGCAGCCAAAGCGGGGCTTAAAGTGAGTGAGTTGACAGCAGAGAAGAAAGTGGAGACCGCAATGGTGACGGCGAATTGCCGGAAGAATTGACCGGTGATGCCGGTGATGAAGATACAAGGGATAAACACACACATTAGAACCAAGGAAATGGCAATAATTGGGCCAGCAACTTCATTCATGGCTTCGATGGTAGCTTCGCGAGGACGAAGTCCATGTTCAATCTTGTGTTCCACAGCTTCGACGACCACGATGGCATCGTCAACTACAATTCCGATCGCCAAGACCAAACCGAACAGCGACAAGTTATTCAGGCTATAACCGATGCCCGACATAACGGCAAAGGTACCGATAATCGCGACGGGGACTGCGATTAACGGAATCAAACTTGCACGCCAAGTTTGCAAAAAGGCAAGTACCACGATAGCGACCAAGATGATCGCATCACGCAATGATTTGAACACTTCAAAGATTGATTCCTTGATGAAGGGCGTGGTGTCGTACGCGATTTTGTAGTCGATCCCTTTGGGGAAGAAGCCTTTCAGTTCTTCCATGCGTTTGCGAATGGCATTGGCCGTATCGAGAGCATTTGAGCCAGGGAGTTGGTATAGCGCGATACCGATAGAGGGTTTGCCATCGAGTGAACAGGATGTATCTTCGTTTTTGGCGCCCAATTGAATGCCACCAAACTTGCGTCCAGTGGAATCCGACCATTCATCCGTTACAACATTCCGTAAGCGTACCAGTCGTCCATCCTCACCAACTTTGACGATGATATCGCGGAATTCTTCCGGATCCGTAAGTCGACCTAAGGTGGTTAGAGTGTATTGGAAAGATTGACCGGTGGGAGCTGGGGCGCGTCCCAGAGCACCGGCAGCGACTTGCACGTTTTGTTCGCGCATTGCATTGACCACATCGTTTGCCGTTAGTCCAAGATTTGCCATTCGATTGGGATCCAGCCAAATGCGCATGCTGTAATCCAGTTGACCCAGAAAGCTCAAATCGCCGACTCCCGGAATGCGAGCCAATTCGTCGCGTAAACGCGTGGTAGCGTAGTTGCTCAAATAGAGCTGATCAAAGGTGTTGTCTGGTGAAACGAGGTTTACCACAAGGAGGATGCTGGGTGATTTCTTTTTGACGGTGACGCCCGTTTGTTTGACTTCAGCGGGCAAACTTGGGAGAGCCAGATTAACCCGGTTTTGGACGAGGACTTGTGCCATATCCAAATCGGTACCGACATCAAAGGTAACGGTTAAGCTGTAGCCTCCGTCGTTGGTACATTGGGAGGACATATAAAGTGCATTCTCGACTCCAGTGACTTGTTGTTCGATAGGCGAAGCGACCGTTTCAGCGACGACGGTGCTACTGGCACCAGGATAAAGGCACGAGACCGATATAGTGGGAGGTGTGATGTCAGGGTATTGAGCAATCGGCAATGTCCACACGAAGATGGCACCGGTCAGCGTGATGATGACACTGATCACTCCAGCAAAGATCGGTCGGTCAATAAAGAAACGCGAGATCAATTGAGCAATCCTTTGAAGGACTAATTGGAAGTTGGAGTGGCTGCTGGTGGAACGGCGTTTGTAGTGCCGGGTAAATTGGTAGAAGCTGGGGCGGAGTCGAGGGCGGGTTGGGCTGCCTTGGCTCGATCATAAAAAGTCTTTTCTAGTTCTTCCCAGCCTGATTTGTATTCGACCGCCTCGTTAACACGGACTTTCTGAATTCCATCAAGAATAATACTCTCTCCAGGTTGCAGACCTGAAGTTACGACGCGCAATTCACCTTTCTGTGTTCCGATCGTAATGGGACGACGTTCCGCTTTTTTATCTGCGTTGACGACCATGACGGACTTCGCCGTTTGGTCGGTGATAATGGCTTGTTCAGGGATAACAATCGCTTTGTACGGTTGCAATGTTTTGGGAATCCGAATGCGAACAAAGAGTCCGCCGGTTAACACATTATCTTGGTTATCAAACTGGGCTCGAACGCGAATGGTACCCGTGGCGCCATCGGCTCGATTTTCGATGAAGTTCAAAGTACCTTTGCGCGAGAAAGACTGTTCGTCTTGAAGTTGCATGTAACAGGGATAGGCGTTATCCGCCATTTTAGGCTCTTGGCTGGACGGATCTCGCGTGGCCAAAAGTCGTTGATACTCCAGGAGGGCTCGTTCATCGACATCAAAAAAGACAAACATTGGGTTGTTTTCGACAATGCGCGTTAGCAAAGTACCGTTAACCAGTCCGCCTGAAACTACGTTTCCTTCGGTGATGAAGGCTCGGTCGATGCGGCCATCGATTTCTGCCTTCACATCCGTGTAGTTCACATCGAGCTGTGCGATCACACGATCTGCTTTGGCGGCGGCGATCTTGGCATTAGCTTCTTTAACCGCAGCTACATCCTCATCATATTCTTCGCGAGAGATGGCGTTGACATCAATAAGCTTTTTAGCGCGGGCTAACTTTGTTTGTGCTAGTTCAAGTTGTGCGTCAAGAAGAGTGATTCGAGAATCGGATTGAGCGAGTACGGCTTGATATTGATCAGGTTCGATTTTGAATAGCAGATCGCCTTTTTTAACATCTGATCCTTCGGTAAAAAGAACTTCTTTGATAAAGCCAGAGACACGCGCACGAACCTCGACGGTCTTTGTGGCTTCGGTTTTACCGATGAATTCTGCGAAGTCGATCGTTTCCAGTTCGATGCAGCGAATGGGAACCACAACAGGAGTTGGCGCTGCACGCTTGGTAGAAGCCGCATTTGGTCCGCACCCTGCGATAAGCGAACCGACGGCCAAGGCACAAGTGCTAAGCCACACCATGGAGCGGGGAGTGATAATTTTCATGAGGCTTCGAATCAGCAAGATAGGTAATTTGAATGGTCTCTCAAGCGGGGTATGCGGCGGCCCGTCGCTCGAAGTTAGGAGAATATAGCAGAGCCAGCAGAATCCGTAAAAGGATTTGCCGAATATCCCCACAAACGTTCAGCCGTATTGGAGGCGGTCCTTGTCAATTCTAGCCCGATGGGCGAGACTAAGCACCTGTTCATCCGGATCAATCTACTCCCGTATTCGGGAGTGCGCAATCGATGGTGATTGCGTTGCCGGAATGGTCCATCCATGTTGCAAGGAACTTTCGATGAAAGTGATGGGGTTCGGTCGGAAAACGTTGCGAACATTTTTGTTCGCCAGTGTTTGCACTGCTTTGAGCACTCAAGTCTCATTGGCTCAATCTAACGGTGTTCGTTCATTTGCTGAAACAACCGGTAGCGGTGTTGCTGCGGCTAATGTTGCCGATGATCAAGCGGCTGCAGCATCTGGCATTGATAAAGCTGGGTTTGATGCCAGCATCAAGTTTACAGATGATTTCTTTTTGAGTGTGAATGGGAAGTGGTTGAAAGAAACCAATATTCCAGACGATCGAGCTGATTATGGCACGTTTGCTATTTTGGATGATCGAACACAAGAGCAGATCAAAGCGATTATCGAGGGAGCTGCAGAATCCAAAGCAGCTGCTAATACTCCTGCGCAGCAGGTGGGCGATCTCTATCTGTCTTTTATGAATACTGAGCTGCGAAATCAATTGGGAATTAAGCCGATCGCCGACTTGATTACCAAAGTGAATGAGCTTGAGAGCAAAGACGAATTGGGAACATTGTTTGGTGAGTTGGGACGTTATGGCATTCCTCACGTTATTGGTTACGGTGTCGAGCCGGATGCCCGAAACTCTGAAAGCTACATCATTTATGTTGGACAGAGTGGACTAACACTTCCTGACCGCGATTATTATTTGGTGGATGAACCGCAATATCGTGACGTGCGAGAGCAATTCAAAAAATACATCGCAGCGATGATGACTCAAGTTGGCTATGCTGATCCATCGGGGGCAGCTGAGCGAATCTTGGCACTCGAGACCGCGATTGCTAAAGCTCAATGGACCAACGTTGAAAATCGCGATCCAATCAAAACATATAATAAGACCTCGTCGGCAGATTTGGGCGAGCAGTTAAAGAACCTCTCTTGGGCAAAGCTCGCCAAGGCGGCTGGATTTGAAGGTCAGAGCGCTTTTGTAGTGCAGCAGCCAAGTTTCTTGGATGCGGCTGACAAATTGGTGGCTGAGACGGAGCTAAAAACGTGGAAAGAGTTTTTGTTGTTTCATACGATCGATAACTCAGCAGGATTGTTAACTGAAGAGTTGGAGAAGTTACACTTTGCTTTCCATGAAACGGTGATCAGCGGAGTTGCCGAGCAATTGCCTATGTGGAAACGAGGCGTCGAGTTGTGTAATGGCTTGTTTGGGATGGTGGTTGGGAAGTTGTACGTGGAAAAGCACTTCTCCCCTAAAGCCAAAGAGCGAATGAAGCAGTTGGTTGATAATCTGATTGTCGCTTTCGGTCAACGGATCGACGGATTGGAGTGGATGGGTAAGGCAACGAAGATTGCTGCTCACGACAAACTGAAGCAGTTCACGACTAAAATTGGTTATCCTGACAAGTGGAAGGATTACTCTTCCGTTGTGATCAACAAAGAAGATTTGGTGGGTAATGTGCGTCGTATCGTTGAGTTTGAATACAACTATGCGATGAAAAAGTTAGGTGGTGCCGTGGATCGTACCGAATGGTATATGTCTCCGCAAACGATCAATGCCTATTACAATCCGCTTGGGAACGAGATCGTTTTTCCGGCTGCCATATTGCAGCCTCCGTTCTTTAATTTGGAAGCTGATGATGCGGTGAACTATGGCTCGATTGGTGCCGTAATTGGTCACGAAATCAGCCATGGATTTGACGACATGGGACGTCGATACGACGGCAAGGGTAACCTTCGCAATTGGTGGACCCAAGAAGATTTGGCTGAATTTGAAAAGCGTTCTAGCCAGCTGATCAAGCAATATTCTGCGTACAAGCCATTTGAAGATATGGCCATCAATGGAGAGTTGACATTGGGCGAGAATATTGGTGACCTTGGTGGTTTGAGCGTAGCTTTGACCGCCTATAAATTGTCGCTTAAGGGGAAAGCCTCGCCGAAGATTGACGGCTTTACGGGTGAACAAAGATTCTTCCTAGGATGGAGTCAGATCTGGCGCCGCAAGTACCGTGAGCAAGAACTCAAACGTCGCTTGTTGGTGGATCCGCATTCGCCGAGTCGATATCGAGTGATTGGAATTGTGTCCAATATGGATGCTTTCTATGAAGCCTTTGGTATCAAGCCAGAAGACAAGATGTATATCGCGCCAGAGAATCGCGTGCGAATCTGGTAAGAACGATTTTGCTAGGTAAAATTTTCGGAGTAAGCCCAGCGGGTCTTTGGCTCGCTGGGCTATTTCTTTAGCCCGATTTTCACAGATTTGGGGGACACCTCATTGTATTTGAAAGTCGACAGTATTAGGTTTGAGGCCGAAAGAACTCCTCGCCTTTCTGGAAGAGCACTCTTCGTTGACATGGTCAATGTTTGGACGTTTTCTTGATGCTCTTCTTCCCTGGTTATGATCCGATGCCCATGAATCGATATCCCATGATTGATCTTCGAATCGTACAGTCCGCAATGTGGAAAATCGTAGAGAATCTACGGAGTTTGGGACTTTGGGGGCTCTGCTTGTGTTTGGTTACCACTCATGGACTAGCGTTTCAGTTACCACCACCCCCTCCTGCTTTACCCTCGCCGAGTCCCGGAGAGGAAGGGGCCGATCCTTTTCCCTTGGATGGGACGGGGATGGAACGTAGTGTTCAGAACGTCCCTTTTACATTGACGACAACCACGATTTCTCCATTTAGCAAAGTTCGTCTTGGTCGACAGTTTGCGATTCGTTGTCGCGTGGTCAATGAGCAGAAGCAGAGAGATACCGTCACCGTAGTGGCGAATATAGTGGGACAGCCGGGGGAGCAGTTCGCCAGGAAAATCACCATGGATGGTGGAACAGCGAAGTCGTTCGATATTCCGCTGCCCCTGTCAGAACGGTATCAGGGGACGTTCATTGAAGTAAGCTGCACCTTATGGGTTGAACGCGAAGGCAAACCGACTCTGATACAACGCGATGGAGAAGCGATAGAGCAAAAGATGCGGTTCTCGGTTGAGCAAGAAGCTTGTATTACAGCAACACTATTGAATCCTCCCCCTCGACCATTTCTGGATTGGGAATGGCCTAAGACGGCAAGCTATCCCAGTTACGATTGGTTGGTAGCGACTCGAACTGGAGCGGGACATCAACGCGTTACGTTGGATTTGGAGACTTATGCATTGCCCAATGAGTTGGTGGATTGGGACGCTATCGACAACATAGTGATTGCTGACGAACGTATTTTTCAGAATTATGCCGCGTTGAGAACTTTGAAGTCTTGGCTACTGTCGGGTGGTCGAGTGTGGATCATGTTGGACCACGTCGAAGCGAGAAACATTCGCCCGCTATTGTTGGCTGGCCAATATGTGAATGTTATCGATGAATCCGAGGTAACCGATGCGATACTCGATAGCTCGATGGCATTCACTGAAGAGAGTCGCAATTTTAGATTTGAATCCAAGCAAGGTGTAAAGCTTGTTAAGGTAGAGCAAAGTGGCGGCGAAGTGACTCACACAGTTAATTCATGGCCCGCAGCAATTTGGATGCCGATCGGTGATGGTGAATTGTTGTTGACCACCATGGGGCCAGCCGCTTGGTTGCAACCATCAAAGAATAAAGCGGTTCCTGAAAAGAAGGTAAATGGTAACGACGACGGTGAAATAGAGGAGGCTGCTGAAATAGGTGGCACTTCGCGCGGTGGTAGTGCCCCAGAAGTGTCGAGAAGCAGTTATGAGCTCTATCAAAGCGACTATGAATTGCGACCTTGGGTGGGGCCACTGGGAGATCGTTTTCACCAAGCCAGAGTTCGCACGTTACCACGAAGCCCAGGGTTAGAGTATCCCGTAGCACAAATTGGATTCGAAGTCTTGAGTCGTACCACGGTGGCGCTCAGTCTGATTGCATTTTGTGTCTTGTTGGGTGGTGTAGGTTATTGGCTGCATAAAAGAAAACGCAACGAATGGATCGGTTGGGTTGCCCCCGCATTATCCCTGGCCGTGGGCTGCGCTTTGGCGTTAGGAGCTGGGGTGTTGCGACGCGATATCCCGGAGGGTTGGCATCGAATTCAGTTGATTCATGCAGACGGTAAGGACCGTGCCTTCATTTATGAGCAATCTGCTATGTATCGTAGCCAACCCACCAACTATCCGCTGAAGGTTCAGGCCGATGCTGTGGTTGATCCGGAGGTGGATGTGGGGATGCGAGATTTTCGTTCTACGCAAGTGAACTTAGAAGATTCGGTTGTTTCCAGCGAAGGTTGGCCAACAGGCATTTGGCGTTTGGAATCGCAAATAGGGGCGACTGAAAATGTTGGGGCTGCGATCGGAACGTGGAATAAATCTGGATTGGAGATACGCCTGCCGCAAGAACTTAGTGACTTGGAGAGTTTGTTGATATCTCAGCCTAGAGCTCCTAAATCGGCGCTTAGCAAAGTTGCTGGGGGAGCTTGGTCTATTACGGAAGATTCTACCCTTCCACCCAATGAGTATGCGTTGGCATCAGGGTTAGTGGATGAGCAATTCTTTCGACGCGAAGAGGTCTTGGCTGGTAGTTTTGAGCCGACAGGTGGGGAGGCTCGCCCAAAATCTTTGCAGGTAATGGGATGGGGGAAAATTTCGCCCTCGCAAATCGCATGGGACGAAAATGGATCGGCTAACTCAGGTCAAGGTGATGCGCTTTGGAAGCTTCCGTTGATACGATTGGCTCCAGAGCTTAATACGTCGATTTCTATACCTCCTGCTTTGATTGCATGGAATACGGTATCGACGGCCGTAGGGGTAAGTGGAGCATTTGTGCGATCGAAGGGTGAATGGACCGGTCCATTCACCAACCCGATGAGCACCGGTGTAAAACCAATGCTGCCAGAAGAAGTGTTTCCGTTGCGAAGTGCCAAGATCAAGTTGGCATCCCGAGTGCGCGCAGCGGGCCGTGATGTCATTTTCTATGCTCGCACAAAGAATGGGATAAAGGAAATCGCGAAGTACTTTAGTCCACAGCAAGTGATTCGAATCGAGCTAAGCGAGCCTGAATTTTTGCAAGCCCTCGATCAACATGAATTGGATGTGATCGTGGAGGTGAGCGAGTTGGTCGAGAAGAAAGAGAAAGCTAACGATAGCGATAAGGATGGGAGATTCGTGCAAGCGGTCCCTTGGCAAATCGAATATCTGTGGATGACAGTCGAAGGCATTGCTAATTATCAAGAGAAACCATAACCATGCCGCAGGTTGAAGCAGAAACCGTTGTAGAAACCAATGCATTGACGAAACGCTATGGCGAATTCGTCGCTTTGGATAATTTGAGTATTCGGGTAAAACGTGGCCAAATCCTGGGATTTATTGGTCCCAACGGTGCCGGGAAGACCACCACCATCAAGATTTTGGTCGGCTTATCTCGTCCGACATCGGGCACCGCCAAAATTGCGGGTGTTGATTGTGCGACAGGCGGGAAGAGTATCAAGAAGTTGGTCGGGTACATGCCCGATAAATTCGGTTCGTATGACAACATGCGGGTGCGCGAGTATCTTGACTTCTTCGGAGCGGCTTATGGCATAGCTCGTTCGAAGAGAAAAAAACGCATTGATGAAGTGCTGGAAATTGCACAAGCGACTTATATGCAAGATCGTTTTGTGGAGAGTCTTAGCCATGGGATGCAGCAACGCGTTGGGATCGCACGCATCATGCTGCACGATCCAGAAGTACTCATCCTAGATGAACCTGCGAACGGCTTGGATCCGCAAGCACGTATCGAAATGAGAACGATGTTGCTAAGGCTCGCTGCACAAGGAAAAACTTTGATTGTGACAAGTCATATTCTTCCTGAGCTGTCGCGAATCTGCGATACCGTGGCGATCGTGACGGGGGGCAAGTTAAGAGCATTTGGAAGTCTCGATCAAGTGATGAAGGACTTGTGCCCTCTGCGTAGTTATGAGATCCAGTTGATCAATAGCAGCGAATTGAAACGAGCAAGCGAAGTTTTGAAGGGCTGGTGTTTACCCGACGAAAAACTCGAATTGTCAGAAGCAGAGGCAGTCATTCGTTTTCCAACGCAACGGACGGAAAAGGAATTAGCGGAAGCCCTGAAGCTTTTAGTGCAAGCTGGAGTTTCAGTGGTTCAGTTCCGTGAAGTGGCCAGCGATTTGGAAGATGCATTCTTGCGTGTGGCTCGCGAAACCATGGCCGTGGCTTGAGGAATAATGAGAAATGGATAATCCTGTCCTGCGACGAGAATTGCTGGATCGATTACGGTCCGGTAAGACGCTTGCAAGTTTGATTGTTGTGGCTCTTGTCACATCAGGTATCGTGTTGTTGCGGTGGCCTGCGTCGGCAACGGTAGATTTGGTAAGCCGAGGTTCTGCTGAAGTTTTCCAACCATTGGCTTGGGGGATTGCTGCGGCGATTGTGATGTTGGTGCCAGCCTTTCCAGCGACTTCTATTGTTCGGGAAAGACAAAGAGGCACATTGGCACTGCTGCTTCATTCCCCCGTTGGTCCATTTTCCATTTGGATTGGGAAGTTCTTGGGCAACATTGTGTTAATGGGAGTTTTGATTGCGGCCAGTATTCCCGCGATGGCTGCTTGTTATTCCATGGGAGGGACGTCATTAACGCAACACATTATTCCACTTTACTTGGTCTTCATATTGATGGCGATCATGTACACATCGGTGGGTTTGTTTATCAGCAGTTATCAGACCAGCCCTGATGCCTCATTGCGTTGGACCTACGCTGCCATTATCGGTCTGGCAGCATTGTCGTTAGCTCCGAATGTGGTGCTTACTGGCAAGGGAAGCGAGATGGCGAAAGTAGCGGAATACCTTTCGTATCTTTCGCCCATTCCTGCTATCTACCAGTTAACAGGAAGTAACGATATTAGTATCCAAGCGATGCGTTCAACGGCAACTCAAGGATTCCTAGTCGCCTCGACGCTGGTTTCGATCGTGCTGGCAGCGATGACATTGTATCGATTGCAGCCCAAACTGCTGGATGTCTCCAAGTCGGCCGGTCGTGTTACCGAACAGAGATCGCACGGTGCCCAATGGTTGCGTCGGTTGACTTTCTTGGTGGATCCAGATCGACGTAAATCAGGTATTCCCCCTTTTGTAAATCCGGTAATGGTAAAAGAGTTTCGTACGCGTAAGTTTGGTCGCCTCCATTGGCTGCTCCGCTTAATCGCGGTTTGCGCCGTGATCTCATTAGCTCTAACCTACGTTGCTTCGTCGGGTACAGTGAGTTGGGGAGTTGAGCGAATTGCGGCCGTAATGGTCTTGTTGCAACTTTCGCTGTTGTTATTGCTGGGACCAAGCTTGGCCTCAGGTTTGATTGCAGGTGAAGTGGAAAGTGGCGGTTGGCAATTGTTGAGAGTGACACCACTGACGCCGCGTAAAATTTTAATCGGCAAGTTGATGAGTGTTGTCTGGACAATGCTGCTTGTACTGATGGCAACTTTACCCGGTTATGTTGTGATGGTTTACATCCAACCTGCTTTGGAAACACAAGTACTGCGTGTGCTCATCTCTTTAGGTATATCCGCATTGATGGTGGTGTTGGTAACAGCCTGCATCAGTTCGCTGGTCAACAAAACAGCGGTTGCGACCGCTACTAGTTACGGTGTCCTGTTTGCTCTTTTCGCAGGAACGCTTTTGGTGTGGTTGGCTCGGGGTAAACCCTTTGGAAAGCAGTTTGTGGAATCCACTCTGATGCTTAACCCAGCTGCGGTTGCGTTGGCTGAGATGCGAGTGAGTGGAATGGAAGATCTTAATTTGACGCCTTGGGCTTGGTATATCGCTCTAGCGATCTGCGGTGTTTCCTCTTTGATTCTATCGATGCGTGTTTGGCGTTTGACCTGCCCTGACTAGTATTGGACTCCGGGCTTATCTTCGAGCGTTTTTTTGAGTTGTGAGTGTTTCGAGACCATGCAAAGCAGTTTAAGAACGATCGCGATTCTCTCGATGGCTTTGGTCGCAATGATCAGCGGCACCCAAGTATGTATGGCAGTGGATCCACTGCGCGTACTTTTACTCGCTGTTCATGATCCTGAATTGAATCCAGACTGGGGAGTCGAAGGCTCTACTCCTTCCCTGCAATATACTCCGGAGCGCTTTGCGAGTTCAGATAATGAGATTGTGTTGGTTGCTTTAGAAGCTTGTCAGCGAGCTCGCTTGCGTGGTTTTGTGGTCCCCGATGAATGGATCGTTGCCTGTCGAAATAGGCTGGCTGCAGGCGAGAGTTTTCCCAGATTGCGCGGGGAGCTGGTTCAGTTTCTTTTGAAGACCAATAATCCCGGGGATGCTGAGTTGCTTTGGAAAGCGACCCAGGCCGACACTGGCTTAAGCCTCGCCGTAGAAGAGCGGCTCATGGAATGGAATTCTACGCTAGCGCTGGACGCTTGGCGGAACCGATTGAAAGAGACTACCGTCACCAAAGATAGATTGCTGGTCGCAGTTCAAGGCATTGCAAAGCTTGGAAGCAGCGATGATGTTGCCCAATTAGAAGGACTATTGCGCAATAGAAAGCAGCCATTGTCGGTACGGTATGTTGCCGCTCAGGGGATCGCTCGGATCGACAACAAGAAAGCGCTCGAATTGCTGGATGAAGTTGCGGCTGGCACCATTCGGGGAGACGTGGCTCTTTCGGATCAAAAAGCGGATGCCGGGCCGGTCTGGGATTACTGGTTGGCGACCACCTATCTTATTGGTACCCATGAAACGGATCGTACGAAGGAGCTTTTGATTGAAGCGTTGAAGAAAGGTAGCGATGTTGCACGGGCGGTCGCACTGCGGCAACTGGGGCAGATGTCAGTGGACGAGTTCAAAAAACAGTTGAGTTTGGTTCGCAATGATCCGGAAATCAACGTTCGGCTTGAGGTGTTAGAGTTCTTGTCGAAACATGTGGACGAAGAAGCCATCGTGATTTTGGGTGAATATTTGGGAGATGATCAGCCACGAGTGCGGGAAATGGCTCGTGATGTTTTGTTGAAACTGGCTGACGTTGAGACGCAGCGTCCCGTGGTCGAACGTGAAGTATCCAAGGCTCTAAAGAGTGAGAAGTGGTGGCAGGTTGAGCAAGCTTTAATTGCGGCTGCATCGCTGGGGATGAAGAATGAAGAACAACAATTTTTAGTTTTGTTAGACCATAAACAAGCGGAAGTTTATGTAACAGCTGCCTGGGCCCTTCGCGTCTTAGCGCATTCGCCCGAAGTGATCTCCAAGATGGTTGAGATCGTCAATAGTGATACCGATCGTTTCTTTGGCGACGATTCATTTGATGAACCCGTTTATCATCGTACAGCCCATTTGATCGAGGGCTTGTCTGTTCGAAAGGTTCCTGAAGCACGTGCAAGTATTGCGCGTTACGTTCCCAAAAATCAAAAAGCGGGACTTGCGTCGCGAATGAGTGCACTGTGGGGAATGGGAAAGTATTTAAGAGATAAGCCTGAGCAAAAATTTTCGGACGCTTATATCGTTATCATCTATGACAAAATGGGGTTCGGAGCGGAGTTTGGCATCATGCGTTATTGCGCAATGATTGGCTTGGGCAATATGGCTGATCCCTATTCCAAGGCAAAGATTGTTGAATTGGAAGAAGGGGAAGCCTCTCCTATGGCTCTTGCCAAAGGCTGGGCCCTGGAGCAGATTGAAAAGCGTGAGCAGGAACTGAAAGCCGAGAAGCAGTAAGTAAAACAGTCGCCAGGAGGCGGGAAGGGACTCAGGTTATCCCTCGCTTGTCATTTCGCCGAAAAAAGTACTGGCGGCATCTGCGAGCGTTCGTTCCGCAAAATTAGGGGATTTCGCTCGATTTTTGCCGATATTTGAAACGGATTTTGCGTCATTTTGGCCGTTTTGGTACGCAATTTGGCATGTTGCTTACGAGCGGCTCTATTTGCTACGCAGTCGCCGGTCATGGTGCGTTTACAATTGTGTTGAACCATACGACAATAGAACCTCACGACAGTAAAACCGTTGGTCCGCATGACTGTGGAGCCAAGTGGCGGCAGTAGGGCGATCCTTTCCTCATTCTTCTTTCCGTACGAGCAAGCAATGATTGCAGAGCAAGATCTTCAATTTCCACCGCAGCGCGTTTTGATGGGACCCGGTCCAAGCGATGTTGCACCGCGAGTGCTGCGAGCTTTGGCGGCTCCCACCTTGGGACATTTGGATCCATGTTATTTGAGAATTATGGACCAAACACGTGATTTGCTCCGGAAAGTGTTTCAAACGAATAACGACATGACGTTGGCGATTTCTGGTACTGGCAGTGCCGGAATGGAAGCTTGTGTTTGCAACTTGATCGAGCCAGGCGATGAAATGATTGTCTGCGTTGCTGGTGTTTTCGGCGGCCGAATGAAGGACGTTGCCCAACGCTATGGAGCTGTGGTTCATACGATTGAGGTTCCATGGGGAACGCACGTTGAACCTGAGAAAGTCTCGGAAATGCTCAAAGCTCATCCGCGGACGAAAGTGGTTGGCTTGGTTCATGCCGAAACATCGACGGGCATGCATCAGCCGTTGGAAGAGATCAGTCAGATCGTGCAGGCCCACGGCGCATTGTTTTTGGTGGATGCGGTGACTTCACTTGGCGGAGTTCCTTTACCTGTCGATCAATGGAAAATTGATGCTTGCTACTCGGGCACACAGAAGTGTTTGTCATGTCCTCCCGGGTTGTCGCCCGTTACATTTTCTCCCCGCGCTTTGGAAGCGATGGATAAACGTAAGAGCAAAGTAACCAGCTGGTATTTGGATATGTCGATGCTCCGTAATTATTGGGGT
>JBILTA010000372.1:0-5736 GCA_044371785.1 Pirellulaceae bacterium
TCGTCAGTGGTGCGTTCGTTTAACCCGTATGCCGAAGGCTAGGCATCCATCAGAAAACGCTCGTCGCCCGAGAGTCCCAATCTGTTTTACTGCGGCTTGAAGCGATCAATCAGGAGCGTTGCCGCGACATACTCGTCAGTGGCGCGTTCGTTTAACCCGTATGCCGAAGGCCTTGCAGCCATCAGAAAACGCTCGTCGCCCGAGAGTTCCAATCTGTTTTACTGCGGCTTGAAGCGATCAATCAAAAGCGTCAACCACAACATACTCGTCAGTGGTGCGTTCGTTTAACCCGTACGCCGAAGGCTAGGCATCCATCAGAAAACGCTCGTCGCCCGAGAGTCCCAATCTGTTTCACTGCGGCTTGAAGCGATCAATCAAAAGCGTTAGCCGCAACATACTCCCGGGTGGCGCGTCTGTCCGCGTGCAAAGCATCTATAGGAAAACGAAAAAACCGCAACGATGCACATCATCGTTGCGGTTTTTGCTTGTATCGTCACACGCTCAGCCATCAACGCACTGCCTTGGCGTCAACACTGCGTCGTGTTTAACACAGCGTCGTGATTAACACTGCGTCGTGATTACTTACCAGCGGCGCTCTTAACCTTAGCATTCAAGCGAGACTTCGAACGGGCAGCCTTGTTAGGATGAATAACACCCTTGGCAGCAGCCTGATCCAATGCTTTAAAAACAGAAGGGAGCAATTCTTTCGCGCCGGTTCCACCTGCGGTTGTTGCTTCATGCAGCTTGCGAACAGCAGTTTTCAACGAGCTCTTCACGGCTCGGTTCTTCGAGCGGTTCTCTAAACTTTGACGATGACGCTTCTTGGCACTTGTGGTGGTTGGCATTCGATTCTAAGACCTCAAACCATATCTGATAGGACGTTATGCTTGTTGGGAAACGCAATATAATGACCTTTATCGACCAATCTGTCTAGCTCATTTTGCTTTTCCGAAAGCTATCCCTTAGTTGTCTCAATCCCCCCTTTCGAACAATTTTTACGTCGCAAACCCATTATTGGACCGCAAAATGCCCCCCATTCCCCTCCCCCCTACCCTCCCTTCACCCGCAATCGCATTGGTCGGAGCAGGGCCGGGAGCGGCAGATTTGCTAACGATTCGGGGCTGGCACTGGCTCCAAACTGCTGACGTCGTCCTCTACGACGGCTTGGTTAACCCCCAATTGCTTCACTTTGTGTCAAGTTCCGCCATTTGCATCAATGTCGGCAAACATGGTCAGAGCCGGATTTGGAAACAAGCCGAAATCCATCAAGAAATGCTTCGACATTATCAATCCGGCAAAAGAGTTGTGCGTCTCAAAGGTGGCGATCCCGCCGTATTCGCGCGAACGGCAGAAGAACTTGAGTACTTGGCCCAGCACAACATTTCTGCAGAGATTGTGCCCGGTATCACAGCCGCCCTCGCGCTCCCCGCCTACACGGGTATGCCACTCACACATCGCGATCATGCTTCCGCAGTCGCCCTCGTCACCGGACAACAAGCAGAAGACTCGGACGAATTAGACTGGGACGCACTCGCTCGTTTCCCCGGCACGCTGGTCCTCTACATGGGTGTTACCACAGCAGCCAACTGGAGTCGACAATTACTAAAGGCAGGTAAGCCTGCCAACACCCCCGCTGCACTGGTACGACGTGTATCATGGCCAGACCAACAAATCATTCACACCACTTTGACCCATGTTGCTGATGAGCTAACCCCCAGCAACAAACTGCGACCACCAGTGTTGGTTGTGGTCGGCGAAGTGGCCCATCAGAACAACATCGCCTCGATCATCATGCCCCATCTCTCGATAACATCTAGCACAAGCCTGCCACTGGATGGCCAGACAGTGATCGTCACTCGCGCCGAAAGCGACAACGATCGACTTGCACAGTTGCTCAAACAACAGGGAGCAACGGTGGTACATCAACCATTGATCAATACAACTCCTATTCCATTAACAGACACACTTCGCATTTCGCTGCAAAACGTCGAGCCATTTTCGTGGATTGTGTTCACCAGCGTCAATGGAGTGGAGTGCTATTTCAAACATCGTGAGTCGCTTGGTCTCGATGCAAGACAATTCGCGAAGACCAAGTTCGCTTGCGTTGGCACATCGACGGCAGAGGCCTTGAAACGCTGGAATATTTTATGCGACTTCTTGCCCCCCGAACATCACGCGCGATCGCTTGCAGAAACACTTCCGGTCGATAGCCACAGTCATGTATTATGGGTTCGCGGAACACGATCTAAAGATGCCCTGCGTGAATTGCTGCCACAACGTTGTGGTGCGATAACAGAACTAGCTGTATATGAAAGTACGGATATTGAAGTGCTTTCGCCACATGTTCAGCACCTCATCCAACAGACGGATGGAGCGTGGATTACCCTAACAAGCTCCGCGATTGCTCGCTCGGCCGCATCCTTGTTAGGTGACCATTTGCCCAAACTCCGGGCGGCCGCGTTAAGCCCACAAATTGCAGACGAAGCTAAAGCCCTGGGTGCAAACGTGGTTGTCACCGCATCTCAACCGAGCTTTGAATCTCTCGTCGCGGCGATATCAGTCTGGATCGACTGAGCTGCAGATACAGGCTGCAGTGACAGCTCATACAATCGACACAATCACTACCTTTTACTTACCAGAGATAATGATTGGACAAATGTAACGCCGAATTTCTTAACCTTCCTCTCACACACCCTCTACAAAACCTACTTTTGAGTGATAGGGTGACTACGGACTTATCGCGAGTGTTCTTTACTCGATACCGTACCCCAACCAGGCAATGCGACCCAGGCATACATGGGAGATCCAACGTGTTAGAGATCATCAAGCTATTCCATCAGGGCCAGCTTTCGGCCGAAGAGTGCATCGACCGCATCGAATCTGCACTTAAATGCCGCCCACAACTCGAACAACTTGCGATCGAAATGGGCTTCCTCAACATGAAGCAAATGCGACGCTTGCTTCAACTGCAAGAACAAAGCCACCTCTCATTTGAACGTCTCGCTATCCGCGAGGGCTTTCTCACCGAACAACAAATCGGGCTGATCATGCTGGAACAACACACCCGCACGATGGCCCAACTACATTATGGCCAAGTACACACAACCGCTACATGCATGTCGGCTATCCCAACGATGAACCTGGGAGGCGAAAGCCGCGCCCCAGCTCTTGCTCGCTAACCGTGAAAGCGGATTCAGCAAAAACCAATTCAATCAAAAAAAGGTTGCCTACGTTTCGAAACGCAGACAACCTTTTTTTATTGAGTCACGACCAATAGTCGAGATAACTACTTCGCTGCATCAATCCACAATATTCGATGGTCTGTAACAATCTTACCTTTGGGATCCGTCGCTTGGACTTCAATCTTGTAACCCCCTGGCTGCAAACCAGCTGGTAGTTTTACCTTCCAAATATGATTGCTCAATTGTGGACTCGGTAGTGCTCTGCCCGGTGGAGGAGTTGGCGCTTTCTCCAACTCCTTAAGGCGACTGAAGTACGGGTCCGCCATGCGACCATTCTCCATCGCCATCCAAGGCATGTCCGCAGTCAAACGCATCTCAACCTTCCATTTCTCTGAAGCACCGAAAACATTAGCCACCACAGTGGTCGCTTCCGTTTGATTCGCAACCACTCGCTCGGGTGCATCGATCAACATCTGATAGCTTGCGGGTCGACTTGCACCACGAAACTCAATGTCATAGTTCGTACCATCAAACGTAAAGATCGAATAGCCGTTTGGACCTCCGTCGCTCATCGTTGCGTGCGGAATACCGCGTTCATCCGCAGCCCCGCTCCACCAACTACCACAAGCAGTCACGTTGATCACATGATGATGCGGCTCAGGTCCCATCCAACCATCTTCTTTGCCGATGAAGACATGCTCCATGTAATGCGTATGAGCCGAAATACTCAACGCAAAAGGCCGCTTCTCGATAAGTCGATACAGCTCTTGCCGATCCTCCACCTCAACTAAGGGAATGTGCATCATCAACACAACCAGCTGATTCTCGGGAATCATCGCCAAGTCGTTGCGAATGAACTCCATTTGCTTTGGCCCTAAACCAGCAGTGTATTTTCCCTTCTCTCCATCTTTAGGACCGTGCCAAACCACATCATCGACGACCATGAAGTGAACCGTCCCATGATCAAAACTGTAATAGGCCGGACCATAGATGCTCTCGAACGTCTCGTCGGATTGCTCATCATCGGGTGAATCATAGTTCATGTCGTGATTGCCAATCACGTTGTACCAAGGAATGCCAATCAGCGCTATGGCTTGATTGAGCGGCTTCATCACCGACAGATCATCAAACACGATATCACCCAGTGTCACCCCAAACGATGCATCATGAGCATTCTCTGCAATCACTTGCTCGACCACGTCATGAGCAATGTACTCGACCTCTTTAATGTCTCGCGGCTGCGTATCACCAAAGAACAAAGCTTTGAAAGAATCAGGCTCCTGATGAGGCGTCAATGGAAAATCAATGGACTCTGGTAACGGTCCAGTCGGCAACACACCTGGAAACCGAGAATCAGGTGAACCTTTCGGCTTATGGATGTAATAGAACTTGGGCAGATTATGCTCCGTAAGGTGCGTCATCCAATTGCGCGGTTTGATGACAAACACAATAGTGTCATCCGTCACCGGAATCGAATACTTGCCTTGAGCATCGGTCTTAACGATCTGCCGACCATTAGACACTTTGATGTCAGGCAAGCCCTCCTCTCCTTCACCACGTTTCTGATCACCGTTTCGATCATGGAAAACATATCCCGTAGCAGTACCAGTAACCTTTTCATCAGCCGACGTCTTATGCTCATGACCTTCATGGGCGAGCGTGGGAGCGCCACCAAGCCACACGACGGAACTGAACAATACGAGCAGGGGAATTAGATTGAGCTTTTTCAACACTTTACTCCACAACTTGGGTAGGAAAATCTCTAGCAGAAAACAGAAGAGCGTCGATTCGCAATAAGCAAACGACCTAAGGTTGGCTAGTCATAGTATAGCCAATAGCGACCCATTTAACTCACCTCGCGCTAAGTTCTAATGAAGAGAAGGTTAAGGCTTGGTATTCGCTACGAGAGAGCAGGAGAAGATACAGCGGGAAAGCCTTGTCACTTAACCATCGTCTTTTTGCGTCTCGATTTCGGGGGCTGCGCAGGAAGTTGGCTTCCGCCCTTCCTACGCAATACGTGTTCAGGTAGAACTTTCACGTACAAATGTACGCACAAAACCAGTTATCCCTAGCCTTGGCTGGCGCTACGGCTACGGGTTAAACGAAATTTCCCAAAATCCGTCCGCGAAAAACGCTTGTGCCTAAACTCCTGCTTTTTTCTTCGCCTTGTTCATCAATTTGGCAAACTCTTTGTCGTTTATCAACTCAGGTCGGCGCTGAATAATCTGATCATACGCTTGGCTGGCGTCCAAGAAACGCTTCTGCTTTGTCAACAACTCAGCCAGCAGATACAGGATGCTCACTTGCATATTAATATCTTCGGCTGCAGCGGCCGCAGCCTGATACGCTGGGATCGCTTGATCGCCTTTCTTTAACTCTACCAACACGTTCGCCAATCGAAAGTGACCTCGATAATCGGCAGGCTTCAGCCGACTAGCAATTTGATACGATTCCGCCGATTTATTCAAATCTCCATCCAACATTTGCGCGTAGGCCGTGATCATTGCTTCCGGAAACTTACACTCTGGTCGATTCAACTGCTGCACCAATTGAT
>JBILTA010000373.1:0-5721 GCA_044371785.1 Pirellulaceae bacterium
TTTACACGGGCGTTTTCCAAACCAGGTGCGGTGAGCGATATGATACCATCGGGCGAAAAGAAGCGACTCCAATTGGGAATCAGCGCCAAAAACATGAAGAAGCAAAGTATTCCAGTCGCGATACGAAACAGAGCTAAAGGGCGAGCATCGATACGAGCAAACCAAAACTTCTGACAAGAAGTCCAGGTCCTAAACGATTTTGAATTTTGAGCCGAAGTGGAGGTGAGTGCTTGCGATGGCATGTTCTATAATTCACTCTTGAGGGCGATGAACAATGGGCTGGATGGGAAGGTGGGCTTTGGTTGCCAAGTCAACTAACTGTGGCTGGGACTTGATTAACTGCGCGATATCTTGAGTCACATCGAAATCGCTGATTACTTGCGAGATCGTTTGGTCCTCCAAGAGCTTTTGCTCACGCACAGCCACCATGGGTGGAAGGATATACTGAATGTGCAATTCAAATCGCACGCGATCTAAAAAAGCATTTGCGTTCATTGGATACTGACGGGCGAGATAGCGAGCATAGGTTTCGCGGGCCAGTTGATCGTTATAGATATTGAGATGGAATTTGGCTTCTTTAAAGTCGAACAGTTTGCGTTGCCAAAATGTACGTTCCGATTGACGTGGCAGTGGCAGAATGACGTCTCGCAACTCGCCGCCTTGACGATAGGTACCAACGATGACAAATCTCCAATTAAAGCGACTTTGGCCACCATACATCTGCCACTTGTTATCCAAGCCGGCGATGTGAGCTGCGTAGCGCAAGCACCATTCCGAGTATTTGATTTGGTAAGCCGTGTTCACATCGAATTTTTGGTCGACTTTATTGAAGAGATATTTCGGCACTTCATCAGGGAGATTGCACCATCCGATCATCGCCAGGATGAATCCGGCGATGCAGTTGAGGCAGACCATCTTCCAGCGAGAAATCTTCAAGCTGGAATCAGCCCCGGTTTCAATCTCCATTATTTCCAGGAGTCTTCGCGCCATACTCTACACCGCTTTGAAAGGCCTTAATACGACAACTCTTAGTATCAACTGCTGGGATAACTTAGGTCGCATTTTGAGACCAAACAAAAAAAGAGGCTGACATTGTTGAAAAATGTCAACCTCTCGATGCCGTTCGTTATCGGAACTGCTACCCGTGGCTAAAGGTCAAAGCCTGGCGGCGGTGGCGGCGGTGGCGGCGGAGCTGGAGGCTTCGGTGGCGGTGGAGGCGGCGGTGGCGGAGCCGGAGGCTTCGGTGGCGCTGGCGGTGGCGGTGGTGGCGGAGCCGGTGGCTTGGGTGGCGCTGGCGGAGCCGGTGGCTTCGGTGGCGCTGGTGGGGCCGGTGGGGCCGGCGGCGCTGGTGGAGCCGGAGGCTTCGGTGGCGCTGGTGGGGCCGGTGGCGCTGGTGGAGCCGGTGGCTTCGGTGGCGCTGGTGGGGCCGGTGGCTTCGGCGGTGGTGGTGGAGGTGGTGGTGGTGGCGGCGGAGCTGGTGGCTTTGGAGGTGGTGGAGGCGGAGGTGGTGGGGGAGGTGGAGGTGGAGGTGGAGGCGGAGGTGCGGCCGCAACTTGGATCGTAGGTACACGCTCAGTCAACAAGGTTGTTTCTGCTTTCACCACAAGATCGCCCGTAAAAAATGGCGCTATCCACTGATTGGATTTTGTGGGAATCTCCACACTCACTGTAATATGCCCAGTTGTCTCTGTAATCGGGTCGGGACTCACTTTGATCGTCGCACCAGTGATGCTCAATAGCTGCATGTGCTGATTAGCGACCGCAACTCCTTCGCTAACCTTAGCGCCGGGAACAATCATATTTCGCGCGGCTTCATAGGAAAGGTTCTCGGCAAACTGGCGAAGCATGCTCACGCGATAGAACTCGATGCCCGCCATTACGAGCATCAAAAGAATAGGGAGCGTTAGCGCAAATTCGACCACATGAGCACCGCGTCGATGCATAAATGGAGTGGCCAAACGGTATTTAGGGCGAGTCATGAACAAAGGTTGGGACATAAAGTGTCGATTTTTCTAATCGGATACGAATTAATGGGTAGGCAATTCACTGAGTAATAATGGTGGGAATGGTTCGGGCAATTGTTTCGAAAACAGTGGTAAGACTACTGGCATCGACGGCATGAAAATGCTTGCCCATCCCAGCCTCAGCCACTTTTTTCATGGAGCTCTGATCGGCTTCATTGGAGAAGGTGACGGTAAACACAATCACCCCCTGCTTACCGAGCTTCGTCGCCTCAGAGACAGGATCAGGACCTAGTCCTGCAGTGCGAATACCGTCGGTCATGAGCACAATCACTTTCGATGCGAATGGCCGTCCCCCTTTGAGTGCGTTGGCTCCACTCACTAAGCCGCCACCAATATTCGTTTTTCCAGAAGGAAAGCTATTGGTATAAAAATCGAGTCCACTTTTTATAGCGGAGTAGCTGCTAGTCATACTGCGATCGATGGAGGCGGAAGTCCCGTATGTCACCAAGGCGACATGCTCATCCACAGCGGAGGAAGACAGTTCTTCTAAAAATTTCACTGCCGCTTGGTCGAGGTCCAGCCATCGTGATTTCGGTGGAGCGGGCTGATTAAAAAACCAAGCTGGCGGTGCGTTTACGGGCAAAGAAGAAGTGGTTGCAACTTCATTGGCGGCAAATGCCATGGAGCCAGAACGATCCATCACAAACGCAATATCGACGTCGACTCGGGTCGAGGTCGATGAACGACTGATCTCAAAAGCGTTGCTGCCAAAAATACTGGGAAACAAATGGTTGATGCCGCCGTTGATGTTGCTGGCATTGCGTTTTATAAGCACTTGCAACGAATTCGGATTTTCGTTCTTTGGTACAAACTTAAAGCGTTCTGTCGATGAAGTTCGAGTCGATACACCCGTAATAAAATCAGAGTTTTGTAGAACCAAAGGCTTGCCTGCAATCGGGTTTTGATTGGCCGCGGCCTGTGAGTTAAGCTTAGCACTAGCCAAACTCCCCGTTAAAGCAAACGTCCTCCCCCCAGCCCGGGCTGCTGCATCAGCCGCGATCATCGCTTGCGTACGCGTCAATTGCATATAGGCAAAGTTAATCGCGAATGCAGCCAAAATCACCAGCATTGGCAGCATAATGGCGACCAGAGTAGTGATCGCTCCTCGACGTTTGGCAAGGAATTCTTGGCCTGCGTGGAATGGTTTTCGCATTGGATTAAAACCTTTGGTCTTCATAATGAGCATCTAGAGAATTAGTATTCCTTCATCATCGAACACTCGCCGCGGAGCAATTGGCCGTTAAAGATAAAAGGAGTAACGGGCATATTCGTATTGGCTGGTGCCGTGATGCGAACGGTAACAAAAGACATCAACGGTGCGCTAGAAAAATTGTTCGGAGTGATGGTGATCGTGGCATCCTTAACGCGTCGATCATTAAGAATTTGGCGGATGGAATGGTCGATCTGGGCAGCGGTGATCTTAGGAACCAATGCCACTCGTGCACCTTCATAAGCAGCAATGTGCAACGTTTGAGTAACAAAAATCATCGAGCAGCACTCGATGGTTCCCAACAACATCAGAATGAGTACAGGCAATGTGACGGCCAATTCGGTAACCGCGGTTCCAGAACGCCACGTAGAGAGACGTTGCTTTCTTTGTTTGAAACGCACCATATGGACGTTAAAACCTCGTCGAGTACTTTGGAAGTCAAACCGATGCTCAAGCGGCATAGCTTAAAATGTGGAATTTCCGCTATGGTCGGATATAAAATTCCTATGTCGCAAACATTCCCTTGAGCTCTTGATGCACCATACTTTTAGAGAAAGTTTCAATATTGACGCGACCTACCTAGCAACTTTTTCTTTTTTAACGGTTGTAGGGCAAAAATCTCGGTTGCCTCAAACGGGCCTCCAACACTACAAGATCTAGTGCAAGTTTTTTTGGGTGTTTTTCAGTAGGGTCATCGAATGGAAACTGCGCTCTGATGCCGAATGCTTTTTACCCGCGCTGGCTTTGCTTTGTCCCGGGCCTAGCTCCCGCTTGGTTAGCTGGTCATCCCTTTGCGCTGTTGGAATTGCTAGCATTCACCTTAATACTCAATAGTTTGTTGGTATCCACTTGGATTTGGCCCCAATGGGGACCTTCCTGGCTTATTTGGAGTGGCTGGCTTTTTTGTGCTCTTTTTTGGGTTGTGTCTGCCATTCATGCCATGTGGCGACTGCCGAAATGGCTTGGTACCACCCCCAAGGTTCCGCAAAGAGACTTTTTTGTCGAAGCTCAAAGTGAATACTTAAGAGGAAATTGGTTCGACGCTGAGGGTTTGGTGACCAAACGCTTAAACGAGTGTCCGGACGACATCGAGTCAGCCCTTCTTTTGGCGGGGATCTTACGGCGAACGAAGCGTTGGAACCAATGTTCTACCTGTTTATTGCAAATTCGTTTGCGGGAATCCGCCACGCCATGGTTGTTGGAAATCGAACGGGAGCAACAACTTCTGCAACGTGACCTGGACGAAGAGTCATCGGAAGAAGAAGACGAATTCGCAACTGCTTGAGGTGAATCGGGGCTACTCCCATTGCCTTGGGGCCTACAGTCCTGAAAAATGCACAGAGTCATTATGTCACCCGAACTTTATGTCAGTGGGGCCTTACGTCACTTAGGAGTTGTTGTGACATGGAGGCCGTTTATGCGTTTTACGCCGTGCGGGTATAGCGAAGTCCTGACGAGTGCGCATAAATTGGGAGTCATTTAGTTTCGGAACACTTTTTGCAGATGTAATCTTGCCTAGATTTTCTGTGCAGCCAGTATTTGGATGGCACACTTGGCAGGGGAAGACCGCTCGACGCGGAATTCCGAGCCGCATATTAGAGAGAAGAGGGGATCAATCATGTACGAACGCTTCACCGACCGCGCCCGCAAGGTTATGCAGTTGGCCAATCAGGAAGCTCAACGATTCAACCATGAGTACATCGGCACCGAGCACATTTTGTTGGGCTTGGTGAAAGAAGGAAGCGGTGTAGCTGCCAACGTGTTGAAAAATCTGGACGTTGATCTCCGTAAGATTCGCCTAGAAGTGGAAAAACTGGTTCAAAGTGGTCCAGAAATGGTGACCATGGGCAAACTTCCACAAACGCCACGTGCTAAAAAGGTCATCGAATATTCGATGGAAGAGGCACGCAATCTGAATCACAACTATGTCGGCACTGAACACATCTTGCTCGGACTTTTGCGAGAACAAGAAGGTGTCGCCGCTCAAGTGCTCATGAATTTAGGCCTTAAGCTGGAAGATGTTCGCGATGAAGTGCTCAACTTGTTGGGCCATGGCATCGACAGCTCTGAAGGTGGCGAACGTGGTGGCCGTGAAGGCGTCGGTGCATCTTCGGGTGCCGCTGAACCGACCGGCTCGACCAAAGGCTCCAAGAGCAAAACACCTGCCCTTGATAGCTTCGGTCGCGACTTGACCGAACTGGCTCGTCAAGGGAAGCTGGATCCAGTGATCGGTCGCGAAAGGGAAATCGAACGTGCGATCCAAGTTTTGTGCCGCCGCTCCAAAAACAACCCCGTGTTGTTAGGTGAAGCGGGTGTGGGCAAGACGGCCATTGTAGAAGGTTTCGCACAACGCGTTATCGCTGGCAACGTCCCCGAAATCCTGACCGACAAACGTATCGTCGTTCTCGACTTGGCGATGATGGTTGCCGGTACCAAGTATCGTGGTCAGTTCGAAGAGCGTATCAAGGCGGTCATGAACGAAGTTCG
>JBILTA010000374.1:0-5704 GCA_044371785.1 Pirellulaceae bacterium
AATCCAGCGGGTCTTTGTCAGATAATCTTACAAATAGGCAATCTTCTCCCGTTTCAGAAACAGAAATTTCTACGACCGCTCGCTTCTTCACACTCCACGAATCTTTCCAAGACAGCTTATTGGAAAGAGAGCAAGTTCAGCCGATTTCCAATCGAACGACGCTTACGCCTCGTTCTTCGCTTGATCTGTAATTCAGCCAATCACGCTTGTAAGACCAATTTAGAAGGACACCTACGATGACAGTGCGCGCACTTTTACGAACCGCTTTACTGTTGGGAGCAATGCATCTACTCCCAATCGATTTTGGTTACAACAGAATCTGTGGCCAAGATACGTCCCCCAAGGACATAAAGACCGCTGGGCTACCGACTGTCAAAACGGGGACTAAAGTTACCGAACGAACGATTTTGCTCCACCCTGCTTTAGCCGCTGTAACAGGCGAAAGCCGACTTTACCCAACTGCGGCAGAGCGAAAACCGGGCGATGCTGCTCCCATCTACCTACGGATGAACTCTGAGGCAAATACTCGACGAAAGACCATTGCCGACCTGGAAGCGAAAGAATACTACAAAAAGCCCTTGGAAGAAATTGACGCCGAAGACATTAAGGCGGCGGAATCGGTCATATTTCGCTCCGAAATGCGCCGAGCCATTTTCCGGCAAACGGCAGGTTGGCAGTACCCGATTTTTGAAACACCCCATTTTTCGATTCTCTTGCCAGATGTTCAAGATACACGTCTTTTCGCACGCACCATGACCACTTTCGCTCGAGCAGCTATTCTGCGCAACGATCTCGCGAGAGCTGAGGAATGGCTTCTTTATTCCAATGGCTTGGCAAGACATGTGAGCGAAACGCCTTTCGCTGTTTGCCAAATGGTGCACGCTGCCGAGATGAATGATGCACTCAATGCCACTGCTGAACTGATTCAACACCCGAAAGCGACAAATTATTATTGGGACCTGACTTCAATCCCTGCCCCCACGAACTTGATCCATGACGCGGTTCAGTTTGAAGCGGGCGGATGGGAGAACACTGTTCTGGCTCTTAAGAACTTGGATGCGATTGAAACAGAATCTCAGTGGCAAAATGTGGCTCAGGAGATTCAAGATAACCTTGGTATGCTAGGAGACTCTTCGTTCGAAAAGAAATCGGATTATCTTTTACTCGGTGCAGACTGGGTTGCGCGCTCACGCGACCGATTGCCTGTAGTAGCACCCGGGACCGATGCAACCTCTGTCAAAATGTCACCCGCAGAAGTCTCAGTCCGCTATTGGTGGAATCGTACGCAATATTTTGGCGCTCAGATCGAAGCTTGCATGCTGCTCCAGCCACATCAAGCGTTAAAGCAACTGTATGCCACCGATTCGCCGCTGGAACAAATTCCTGATAACGAGAAGATCGTAAAACGTGGATTAGGCGACTTGCCACATCGCATGTTTGTCGCGCTGACCTTACTCGAACAACATGTTGAAATGCTGCGAGCCATCGAGGCGATTCGCGATTGGTCGGCCAAACATGACGGAAAACTACCGAAGTCGCTTGATGATCTTTCTTTAGCCATCGCCAACGATCCACTTACCGGAAAGCCTTTTGAGTGGAGCGTCAGCGAAAACGGCAAAGAAGGAGTTCTCAAGGGGATCTTGCCCGTTGCAGAAGACAAATTCTACGAAAAAACCAGTGAGATTGGGCGAGTTTACACGCTTCGCATCGAGTAAACCCCCATCGGAACAACAATAGTCACGAATCCCCGCTTAGCCATCGGGATGGGGCTCTAGGAGCTCTCCATTCCGCTGGCTATATTGTTGGGCTATGCGATTAATCACCTTTCATGAAGTCGGTTTCACTTGGCGTAAGCCCCCCATCTTAGAAGATGTCAATTTGGCCATCGATACCGGGGAACGAATTGGCCTATTGGGCCGAAACGGAACGGGTAAATCGACGCTTCTCAAGTTGATTGCGGGTAATATACAACCCGATCATGGAACCGTTCGTACAGCCCCCAAGCTCCGCATATCGCGTTTGATTCAGGAAGTTCCCGACGACGTAGGAGGCACCATTTCCGATGTCATCAGTGGCGGCTGGGCGACCTCGACCGACCCTGGCGATGAAGATGCCATTCACAACCAGCAGTGGCAACTGGAAGCAGCTCTCGATCGAACCTTAACCCGAATGCAGCTCGATCCAACTCGCCCCTTCGCTTCCTTATCGGCCGGTTTAAAGCGACGTACATTGTTGGGCCGAGCTCTCATCAGTCAGCCCGACTTACTTTTGCTCGATGAACCGACCAACCATCTCGATATCGAATCGATTTTGTGGCTAGAAGACTTTTTGAAGGGCTATTCGGGTGCCTATATTTTCGTGACTCACGATCGCGCGTTCTTACGCGCATTAGCAACCCGTATTTTGGAATTGGATCGAGGACGGTTACTCGATTGGGAATGTGACTATACTACGTTCTTGAAACGCAAAGCGGATGTGCTTGCGGCAGAAGAAAAACAAGATGCTCTCTTTGACAAGAAACTAGCCCAAGAAGAAGTTTGGATTCGAAAAGGTGTCGAAGCTCGACGGACACGCAATGAAGGACGTGTTCGGGCATTGGAAGAGATGCGACGGCAGCGAGTGGATCGCCGCAAGAAAATTGGTGACGTTAAAATGCAAGCCACCACACTCGAACGCTCGGGTGAACTTGTGGCTGAACTTACTGACGTCTCCTTTGCATATGAGTCTCGGCCGATCATCAAGAAATTCTCGACGCTGATATCACGTGGCGACAAGATTGGTATTGTTGGTCCCAACGGTGCCGGCAAAAGTACGCTGATCAAATTGCTCCTTGGACAATTGCAACCTACAGCAGGTAACATAAGACTTGGCACCCGACTCGAAACACTGTACTTCGATCAATTGCGAGAGCAAATTGATGGTGAGAAAACCGTAGCAGACAACGTTTCCGATGGCGGAGACCAAGTTGTCCTGCAAGGTAAGCCACGTCACATTTATGGCTATTTGCAAGACTTCCTCTTCACTCCCGAACGAGCGCGTCAACCTGCTAAATTTCTCTCCGGTGGTGAACGCAATCGCTTGCTACTGGCTCGATTGTTTAAACGCACCTCAAATTTATTGGTACTCGACGAACCCACCAACGATCTCGACGAAGAGACACTGGAACTACTCGAGGAAATCGTGTCGAGTTACGAGGGCACGCTGTTACTCGTCAGTCACGATCGTGAATTCCTCAATAATGTCGTAACGAGCGTGCTCGCTCTCGATGGCGACGGCAATGTCACAGAATATGGCGGCGGCTATGATGACTATGCTCGCCAAAAAGCGCAACAAGAATCGAAGAGCACGGCGGCGACAAGTACTTCTGCCAACAAACCATTAAGTACAACTCCTGCTCCTGCAGCCAAAACAGGCAAATCCAAACTTTCCTTCAAAGAACAAAAAGAATTAGAATCACTGCCCACCAAGATAGAACAAGCTGAAGTTGAGCGAGAATCCTTGCACTCCGCTATGGCTAGTCCAGGATTCTATCAACAAGACTCGACCGCGATCACCAAAGCTGTGGCTCAATTAGCAAAAATCGATGAGCAGCTTGTACAGTTCTATGCACGCTGGGAAGAATTAGAAGCTCGAAACGGATGAGAGATGTAGGGTCGTAGTGTAGGGTGTGTAAAGCGAGTCACTCTTACAACACTCCTCAATCGGAACAACAGTCCATCTTTGTTGTTTGTCGCAGGCCGAAGACTCGACTCGCGTAACACACCGTGCGTTGGACTCGTCGGCTGCACATTCAGCAGTGTAGGGTGTGTTATGCGAGTCACTTTTACAACACTCTTCCATCGGAACAACAGCTCCATCTTTATTATTTATCGCGTGCCAAACACTCGACGCGCGAAACATACCGTGAGTTGGACTCGTCGGTGGATTACTTGTTCCTTGAGACCTCAAGCCAACTCCGCAGTTTGTTTCGCAAGTTGGGTTTCTTTCCGTTTCGATGCCCATCAATAACAGCGTGTTATCTCCGACTGAAAATGGCGCAAGATAGTACTTGCTTCACGCACCCTCCATCTATCCTAATGTGCTATACTGAGGGCACTCCTCAGCTCGATCCTACCCATCCTGAAAGGCGCACATCATGACGCTCTTGTATCGTTTCAATTTCACTCTACTTATGGCATTGGGCCTGCTATCGATTTGTCCTCTAGCGTTAGGACAAACCGCAAACAAGACAGATGAGACAGCTCTTCCGAAAGCATTCGTTGATGGCAATGGGCCCGGTTGGAGAACATTACATAAAGATGATTTCGTTAATGTGAATTGCAATGAAGATACCTGGACATGGCCCGATGGCGAGATTCATTGCACAGGCAATCCAGTGGGCGTCGTTCGATCCGTTAAACCCTACAAGAACTTTGAATTGGTTGTGCAATGGAAACATCTCAAAGAAGGTGGTAACTCTGGAGTCTTTTTGTGGGCCCCGAAAGAGCCGCTCGACGCACTTAAGCCTGGCCAATTGCCTCGCGGTATCGAAGTGCAAGTACTCGACCATGGCTACGCGGAACAATACAAAAAGCAAACCGGTAAAGATCCAGATTGGTTTACCACCAACGGCGACGTTTTTCCCGTTGGCACAAAGATGACACCATTCCCACCCGTAGCTCCGAACGGCGAACGTAGTTTCCCTCGCAAGAATTTGAGTTTGGGTGTGGGACAATGGAATCACTACTATGTCCGAGCGATCAACGGTGAAGTGCGCTTGTGGGTGAACGGCGAAGAAGTTTCCGGCGGCACAGGCTGCGATCCAGCTGAAGGCTATCTTTGCTTGGAATCAGAAGGGGCCCCCGTGCAATTCAAAAATCTCCGTTTACGCGAGTTACCATAACGGTTAGCATCCCTCGTGTTGGCAATAGTGTAGAAGGATCATCGAGCCATGGATGGCACTGGATGACTGCGAAATTTCGATTACAAACGTTACTTGCGGTCGCTGCCACGATCTTTTTGGCGAGTTGTCGCAGCGCTACTCCAGAAGAAGTCGGCGAAGGTGTCGCAGGCTTTGCAGGTGATGTACTCTACAAATCAGCTGGTGCCCAAAATCAAGCAAATCGCGAAAACGCGTATCCACAACCTTGCCTACAATGTGAAGGGCTCGGATATCAGCCGGCTGCTGTGAATTCTACAGAACGCACGGAATGCCACGCCTGCCTGGGACGTGGCTGGAATTAGCTTGAATTGTCCTTGCAAACCGTTCCATTGATATACTCCATCGACAATAATCGTTTTAGCCTGCCTTTTCCGCAGTCAAGCTGAGCAAAGTTCGACGATTTCGATGGGACCCAATCAACAGATGATACGATTGAATTGTTTTTACGTCCTGACGACGCTTGGGCTCGTCTTTTGCTTTAACACCCTACGCAGCGGCAGTGCTCAAGAGACAGCCCCTAGCATTGAATTGATCGAAATCCAATCTGGCGATTTACCGATCATCTTGTCCGCCCCACACGATGGCGATCTTGAGATCACGGGAGCCAAGCCAAGAACGGGAGCAGGACTCGAGGCCAAACCTGGCGGATTCGTCACGGCCCGAGATACTGGGACAGCTCCTTTAGCCAAGTTGGTTTCGCAAGCTATTGAAAAGCGTTTTGGTCGCAAGCCTTACATGGTTATCAATCTTGCTCATCGCAAGTTCATGGACCCTAACCGTCCT